>NZ_BANB01000131.1 GCF_000964365.1 Acidisphaera rubrifaciens HS-AP3
GGCGGACGGCGACGCGGTCGCGCGCCTGGCCGCCATCGCGTCGCGCCGCGGCGTGCATGTCGTCGCGGGGTTCGCCGAGGCGGCGGCGGACACCCGCCACGACGCCGCGGTATTGGTGGGGCCGGAGGGGGTGGTCGGCCATTATCGCGGACTGCATCTGGATGCGGCGACGCGTGCCTGGGCGCGGCCGGGGACGCGCTTTGTGGTACATGATACGCCGGTCGGGCGCATCGGCCTGCTGCTGGGCGGCGACGCGTTGCTGCCGGAGGCGGCGCGGGTGCTGGCGTTGCGCGGCTGTGATCTGATCGCGTGCCCGGCGGCGATCACGGCGCGCACGACGATGCCGCACGCGGGCAGCGCGATCGCGCAGAACTGGCCGATCCCGACCGGAGCTGACGCGCATCACTGGCACCACCTCCGCTGCCGCGCCGGCGAGAACAACGTCTATTTCGCCTATGCTAACGCGGTGGGCGATGCGGCTGGCGGCGACGGCGGCCGGAGCGGCGTCTTCGGCCCCGACACTTTCGCCTTTCCGCGCCGCGAGGGGATCGTTGCGGCGGGCGAGGGGATCGCGGCGGCGGAGATCGACACCACGAACCTGGATACGCCCTATACGACGAACGTCGTGCGCCGGAAGGATCTCGTGCTGATGCGCCTGCCGCACCATTACGCGCCGCTGATCGCCCGCAACTGAGCGGCGCCGCCCCGAAAGGTGGACGGCGCCGGTCGGGCGGTCAGCCGGCGCGCGCCTTGGCGGCGAAGTGGCTGGTCTGGTCGAACGCGCTGGTGACCTCGCGCGCGCCGGCGGGATCGGCGATCTCCGCGAAGCGGGCGGCCACGTTGTCGGGCGAGAGCGCGTCGGGCGGCAGGTAGACGCCCTCGGTCTCGGTCAGGCGGGTGACGGCGAAGCAGCCGCCGCCGGCGGCGAGAATGGTGCGCGAGGGCGCATCCTCGCTGACGAGGTAGAGCACGCCCGGCGTCACCGTCTCCGGCCGCAGCGCGGCAGCGTCGGCCTCGGGCAGCAACCCCTCGGTCATGCGGGTCGCGGCGGTGGGCGCGAGCGTGTTGACGCGGATGCCGTATTTCGCGCCTTCGTGGTGCAGCACATTCATCAGCCCGACCATGCCGGCCTTGGCCGCACCGTAATTCGCCTGTCCGAAATTGCCGTAGAGGCCGGACGACGACGAGGTGAAGACGATGCGGCCGTATTTGGCGGCGCGCATCGGCTCCCACACCGCCTTGGCGCAGTAGGCGCTGCCGAGCAGGTGGACGTCGATCACGCGGCGGAACTCTGCCATGTCCATCTTGGCGAAGGTGCGGTCGAGCAGGATGCCGGCATTGGCGATCAGGATGTCGATGCGGCCCCAGCGGTCGAGGGCGGCGGCGGCCATCGCCTCCACCTGCGTCATGTCGGCGACGTCGGCCCCGTTGGCGAGGGCGGTGCCGCCGGCCGCCTCGATCTCGGCGGCGACGGCGCGGGCGGCGTCGGAGGGAGCGCCCCCGGGACCGAGATCGTTGACCACGACCCGCGCGCCCAGTGCCGCGAGGCCGAGCGCGTGGGCGCGGCCGAGGCCGCGGCCGGCGCCGGTGACGATGGCGACGCGATCATCGAAGCGGATGGGCATGCGGACGGCTCTCCCGGGGCGTGTTGCAGGTGCGAGGGGCGGGAGACTTGCCCAGGCCGGCGCCCGTGTCGAGGCGGCGGGGCGGAGGGCAGCCGGTCAATGCTGGATGATCAGCGTCTGGCTCGCGGTCAGGGTGCGCGGCGCGATGCCGCCGAGTGCCAGCACACCCGACCAGGGGTAGCTCGCGGTCACGGTGACGCTGCCGCCGACCGCGTCGGCCGGGGCATAGGCGATGCTGACGGTGGTGGCGGCGGTCGCAGCGGCGCCCATCGACGGGCCGGCGGCGGCGGCGAAGCGGGCGGTGATGGCGGCGGTGGTGGCGGTTGTGCTGTTCACCGAGGCGTAGCGCGCCGCCGCCTCCACGCCCCAGGTGAGGCCGCGCTGCGTCAGGAACAGGGCGCCGAGATCGAAGGTGCCCGCCAGCGGCAGCAAAATCAGATGGGCGACGAGGGCGAACTCCACCAGCGAGGCGCCGCGGTGGTCCCGGCGGAGCGCGGCGGCCGCCCGGATCATTGCCGCCCGGATCATTGCCGGCCCGATCATTGCCGGCCCGATCATTGCGTGCGCACCGTCGCGGCAACGGACGGCGCATAGGCGGACGCGAGCCCCGGCAGGGGGAAGGGCAGCGTCACGCTCGTCGAGGCGATGACGGTGGTGTAGCCGGCCAGCGTCTCGCCGGCCGGGCAGGTGCCGGTGCAGGCGACGCTGCCCGCCGGCTGGTAGCCGCCGGAGACGCAGCCGCAGGCGGTCGAGACGGTGACGGTGAGCGCGGGCGTGGTCGTGCCCCAGGATGCGTCGGCCGCCGCCAGTGCCCCGGCCGCCGTGGCGGTCCCGGGGTTGGCCCAGAGGTAGAACAGCGCGGCCTCCAGCGCCCGGTCGATGCGGTTGGCGGTGGTGACCGCGAGGGCGAGATCGGCGGTGCCGAGGCAAAGCGGCACGATGATGAAGGCGAGGGCCATCGCCGCCTCGACCGTGGCGGTGCCGCGGCGGTTCATTGCAGGAGTTGCACGGTGGTGGCCGCGCCGCCGCCGCTCCCGCCCGTGGTCTGCGCCGTGATGCCGGCGGACCCGGTGGTGTGGATCGTGTTGGCGACATAGGTGGCCGCGCCGCCCGATTGCGGCACGATCTTGGCGTTGTTGCTGAGGTCGAGCGCGCCGCAGGGGGTGTAGATCGCACCGTCGATCGCGAGCGTCGAGCCGCCGGCGAAGGTGTTGGCCGGCGCGCTGCCGCTGGCGGGGCAGGTCTGCCAGACCAGGATGCCGGCCTGCGGGCCGGTCGTGGGCGCGGTCATGGTGGTTGTCGTGTTGGAGTAGTTCGTCCACGACAGCGCGCCCGGGTTGCTGCCGGTCAGGATGAACTGCACGCCCTGTGCCTGCGTCACGGTGGCGTTGTTGAACACCAGATTGCCGTTGACGACGTAATAGGTGCCGGGTGCGAAGGTGTCCGTGCTGCCGTTGCCGCCGATCGTGGTGTTGCCGCAGAACACGTTGGCTGCCTGCGTGAACTGATAGGGAGTGGCGCGCCAGGCGGTGAAGCTCGCGTTCGTGTAGCTGCAGGGCCCGTAGCTCGGCGCCGGGGTGCCCGCGAGCGGGTCGGCGACGCTGCTCTGGTCGCTGCTGCCGGGCGAGGGGTTCATCGTATTGCTGCCGCTGTTCGACTGCTCGACACCGCCCACCGCGCCGAGCGCGCTGCCCGAGAGGGTGCCGCTGTTGAGGTAGATCGACTGGGCGGCCGCCGAGTTGGAGAAGATGCCGCAACCGGTGGCGACGATGCTGCCCATGTTGTCGACCTGGATCGCCGGGGACGCGGACCCGTTGAGGGCGAGGACGCAGGCGGTGACGGGCGGTGGCACCACGCCCGCTCGCGCGGTTGCGTGCAGCGTCGGCGTCGTGAGGTTGAGGAGTCCGCCGAACCACGAGGTCGCCGTGGCGTGGACGGTGACAGTGACGGCGGTCCAGCCGGTCTGGCTGACGTCGACCGGTGTTGCGAGCGTGCCGATGGCATAGGCCCCGGCGCTGGCCGCGTTGATTTCCAACAGGGCGGCCGCCTGGAAGTCGGACGTCTGGGCCGTGTGGCCGGGCAGCAGGCGGGCGGCCCCCATCGCGCCGGCGTCGGCCGCCAGTTGCAGGCGGAAATCCTCGCGATACCAAAGGCCGAGGTCGAGGGTGCCGCCGGCGGTGGCGAGGACCACCGGCAGGGTCACGGCCAGCACCACGGCGACGCCGCCGCGCCGGTCCCGCCGCAATCCGACGGAGCGGACGCCGCGTCTCATGGGGCCGGGGCGGTCAGGCGTTCGATGCCGCTGATCGCCTGCGCGACCTGTGTCTCGTTCAGGTCGGCGGCGAGGATGCGCTGCGCGGCGGGCACGTCGCCGGCGGCGACCAGGGCTGTGGCGAGATCGTGGCGGACGCGGCGCGCCGCCGACGGGTTGGCGGCGATGCGTTGCAGCAGGGCGAGCCCCTCCGCGCCGTGGCCGGAGATGCTGAGCGACAGGCCGAGATTGACCTCTGCCGCCGTATCGTCCGGCGCCTGCGCGAGCGTCGTGCGGTAGAGAGACTGCGCCTCCGCATGCCGGCCCTGCAGGTCGAGGGCGACGCCGAGATCGTTGCGCGCGGCCGCATCGTCCGGCGCCGCGGCGAGGGCGGCGCGGAAGGACGCCTCCGCCTCCGCCATGCTTCCCTGTGCCAGGGCGATCCGTCCGAGGCCGCGCAACGGCGCCGCGTCGTGGGGCAGGGCATCGCGCGCGCGACGATACGCTTCGGCCGCAGCACCCGGGCGGCCCATGCGGAGGAGGATGTCGCCCTGCCGCAACAGGGCGGCGCCGTCGTCGGGATGGACCGCGAGGATGCTGCGCGTGATCTGCAGCGCGCTGTCGTCAAGTCCGCTCGCAAGGGCCGCATCGGCGACCGCGAGGCTGGGCGGCCCGTCGCGCAGATGCGGAGGCGTGGCGATCGTCGTCATCGTCGTCGTGCATCCGGGCAGCAGCGCGAGCACCCATGCCGCGAGGCCGGCCCCCGCGCGCGATCGTAGCCGTGGCGTTGCGGACATTCTGTCCCCCCTTTCACCAATTCACCGTCTGCATCGCGCGCAGGATCGCGGGACCCGCCACGATCAGGAATACGCAGGGCAGGATGAACATGATCATCGGCAACGTGAGGAGCACCGGCAGACGCGCCGCGCGTTCCTCGTAGCGGGTGAGCATGTCCTGACGCAGCTCCGCGGCGAGGGTGCGCAGCGCCTGCGACAGCGGGGTGCCGAACTGCAGCGATTGCGCGAGCGCGCCGGTCACGCGCACGAGGGCGGGCAGGCCGGTGCGCGTGCCGAGGTTGAGCAGGGCGATACGGCGATCCGGGCTCATCTGCATCTCGCGCATCGTCTGGGACAGTTCCTGCGCGATGGCGGGATGAGCGTGGCGCGCCTCCACGCTGACCCGTTCGAGTCCGGCTTCCAGCCCGAGCCCGGCTTCCGCGCAGATCACCAGCATGTCGAGCGCGTCGGGCAGCCCGCGATCGAGGGCGGTGAGGTAGCCGGCGCGGCGACGGCGCACGAGGTGATCCGGCAGGAGAAGCCCGATGAGCATCGCCGCGGCCGCCCATAGGACGGGCTGCGGCGGCTCCAGGCCGACGAGATGCGGGGCGAACAGGACGAGCAGCGGCAGGAACGCCATCAGCAGCAGCTTCGCGCCGACAAAGGTCGCGAGCCCGGTGGGACCGTCGAGGCCGGCGATGCGCAGCGTGTGCCGCAACTGTTCAAGGGTGGAGCGCGACAGGAGGCCGCTGCGCGCGATGAAGGCGCCGATCCAGACGACGGGCCGCACCGGCAGCGGTATCGGGGCGGCCACGCTCGGGCGGACGGCGGCGACGCCGGGGCGCAGGGCCGACAGGCGCGCCGCAACCGTCTCGCGCCGGCGCAGACGCTGCAGGAACAGCCCTAGGCCGCCGGCATAGAGGCCGGTGCCGGCCGCGAGGGCGGGCAGCACCGCATGCCAGCCCGCGACGCCGTGCGCAGCCATCATGCGAGGGTACGGCGGATGATGGTCTGCATCGCCCACAGGCCGGTCGCGAGGGTGAGGATCGCGGCGGCGAGGACCTTGCGCCCGCCGGGGTCGTAGACGAGCGGCTCCACGTAGTCTGGACGCAGCAGATAGAGCGCGCCGCCGGCGACGAAGGGCAGGGCGCCGAGCACATAGATCGACATGCGGGCCTCTGCCGCGAGGGCGTGGCCGCGCGCGCGCATGGCGACGCGCCGGCGGATCACCTCGGCGAGGTTTTCCAGGGTTTCCGTGAGGCCGCCGCCGGTCTGGCTCTGCAGGGCGAGTGCGGTCGCGAAGAAGCGGTATTCGGCGAGACGGTTGCGGTCGGCCATGTCGCGCAGCGCCTCGTCGATGGTCACGCCCATCGCGAGCCGGCTGGAGACATGGGCGAAGGCGGCGGCCGTGGGCTGCGGCGCCTCACGCGCGACCATCGCGACTCCCTCCGCCACCGGGATGCCGACGCGCACCGCGCGCACGATCATCGCGAGCGCGTCGGGAAACTGGGCCAGCAGCCGCCCGGTATGACGGGTGCCGAGGATATGGAACGTCGAGCGGCAGAACAGGACCCAGCCGAGCGGCACGAAAGCGATCGCCGCCGGGCCGAACAGCAGCATGAAGAGCGCGGCCACCACACGGGCGAGCAGCAGCGCCACGGGCAGCACGATCCACCAAGGCACCGCGTAGCGGTCGGCGAGTACCGGATCGTAGCCGACGATGTGCGCGAAGCGGTGCAGCAGCGCCGGTCCCTGGCGGGACGCGGTCAGCCGCGCGCGGCCGGCGCGGGGCGGGGGGGCGGTGCGGCGCGCGTGACGGGCGGCGAGGGCTGCGAGGCGTTGTGCCGCCCGGCGGTCGCGATGCCGCCGCGGCCCGAGCGCCAGGTCGATGCCGATGCCGATGGCCAGCAGGCCGCCCAGGCCGGCGGCGGCGAGGCGCCAGGCCGGCGTCATGCCGGTACGTCCTGGATCGCCTCGGCCCAGGCGCGGTCGAGGCCGAAATAGGCGAGCCGCTGGTGAAAGGACGGCCGCGCGCGGCTGACGCGGTAGCGGCCGTGGATACGGCCGTCCGCGCTCTCCCCGGCCATCTCGAAGGCGAAGATGTCGTTCATCAGAATGACGTCGCCCTCCATGCCGCAGACTTCGGTGACCTGGATGACGCGCCGTCCGCCGTCGCGCTGGCGTTCGGCCTGCACGATGATGTCGATGGCGCTCGCGATCTGCGTGCGGATGGCACGCGAGGGCAGGCCCATGTTGCCCATCTGGACCATGTTTTCGATACGCGTGACGGCGTCGCGGGTATTGTTGGCGTGGATCGTCGACATGCTCCCGTCATGGCCGGTATTCATCGCCTGCAGCATGTCGAAGGCCTCCGGCCCACGGACCTCGCCCACGATGATGCGGTCGGGGCGCATGCGCAGCGCGTTGCGCACCAAGTCGCGCTGCGTCACTTCGCCGCGCCCTTCCAGGCTGGCGACGCGGGTTTCCATGCGGACGACATGGATCTGCTGGAGCTGGAGTTCGGCGGCGTCCTCGATGGTGATGATCCGCTCGGAATCGTCGATCAGGCGCGACATGGCGTTGAGCAGCGTCGTCTTGCCCGATCCGGTGCCCCCGGAGATGACGACGTTGAGCCGGCAGCGGCCGGCGATTTCGAGGATGCGCGCGACCGGGGCGGTCATCGAGCCGAGTTCGACGAGGCGGGCGAAGTCGATCGTCCGGCGGGCGAACTTGCGGATCGAGATATACGGGCCGTCGAGGGCGAGCGGGGGGAAGACGATGTTGACCCGGCTGCCGTCGAGCAGGCGGGCATCGGTCATCGGCGTCGCCTCGTCGATGCGGCGACCGACGGCGGCGGCGATGCGCTGGCAGACGTTGGCGACGTGGGCCGCGTCGCGGAAGCGCACCGGGGAAAGTTCCGTGCGGCCGGCGCGTTCGATGAACACGCGGTGCGGCCCGTTGACCATGATGTCGGCGATGCTGTCGTCGTCCAGCAGCGCCTCTAGCGGACCGAGGCCCAGCATGTCGTTGACCAGCTCCGTCGCAAGCTCGCGTTGCTCACGCCCGTTGAGGTGGAAGCGGCGCTGGGTGGCGATGTCCGCGATCAGCGCCTCGATTTCGGTGCGTAGCTCGTCGGGAGTCAGGTTGCCGATGGCCGCGGCATCGAGTTCCGCGAGGCAGGCGGCGCGCAGGGCCGCGATCGGCTTGGTATGCGCCGCGTCGTGGCCCGGCGCGGCGTGATCGGTCACATCGGGGCGACGGCGGCCGAAGCTGCGGGCCGGCTCTCTCATCGACGGCGTCCGAACCAGCGGCGGCGGCGGGTGGCAGCGCCGGGCGTGTCGTCGGCCGCGTCGAGCAGGCGCACGAATGCCACCTCCTGCGCGAGGTGCAGCAGCGATTGACGGAGCGCGCCGCGTCCGAACGCATGTGCCGGCTCGCCGACGGTCGCCGCGTGTCCGACCTGGCGCGGCAGGTCGGGGATGGTGACGTCCACCTTGAGCTGAAGCGCCTCCTCCACCTGCTGCCGGTTGAGGCCGCCCTGCATGCCGAGGCGGTTGAGCACCACGACGGCGCGTCGCGACTGCAGCGGGCCGGCGGGGATCGCGAGAAGGCGCAAGGTGTCGCGCACGGCGGCGAGCGTCGGCGTCATCACGAGGACGCGCTGATGGGCGAGGCCGAGCAGGTCGCGCGCGAAGGCCTGCCCGGTATACGGCAGGTCGGCGATGATGATGTTGTAGCGGCGACGCACCGCCTCGGCGAGGCGGGCGGCGGCGCCGGGGGCGTAGGCCGGCTCCTCCGTCAGTTTTTCCTCGCCGGCAAGGACGTGCAGCCGCTCGCGCACCGGCTGCGCGGCGCGTTCGATGAACAGGGCGTCGATGCGTTGCGGCTTCTCGATCGCGGTGCGCAGGCCGGCACTCGTCTGCGCCTGCAGGTGCAGGGCGCATGTGCCGCGGTGCAGGTCGGTGTCGAGCAGCAGGGTGTGGCGGCGCGCCTCGACGCCGAAGCGCCATGCGAGGCTCGCGGCGATGATGGAGGCACCGACGCCGCCGCGCACGCCGGTCACGGTGACGAGACGCCCGCCCTGCACGCCGTCGGCGGGCGCGGGCTGCCCGCTGAGGCACGGTCCGAAATGGCGGGCGACCATGTCCCGGCCGAGCGGCTTGTAGAGATATTCGACGACGCCGAGGCCGCGGATGACCTGACGGTAGAAATTGACGTCGTTGCGGTCGCCGATCACCAGCACGCGCACATCCGGCTCGACCACCTGCGACAGATCGTCGAGCGCGGTGAGCGGCTGATCCTCGCCGGCGATGTCGACGATGAGGATGGCGGGCGTCGGCATCTTCTGCAGCGCCGTGATCGCGGCGCGCAGTCCGGCACGGCGCACCTCCAATCCCTGCGGCAGCACCTCGGCGAGTCCCTCGCGCAGCGCCGACTCCGTATCGGCGTCCTGGACGAAGGCAAGAAGAGCGGGGCGGTCGCCCCGACGGCCGGCGTCGTTGAGCGGTCCCGGCAGAGGCGCGGCCGGGGCGTGCGCCGGGAGCGCGGCGCTTGCGGTGCCCGTGGGGTGGGCGGCGCGGTCGGCCGCGATAATGTCGTCGGGCATCATGGCCCCGCCGCAGGGCCGCCGCCGGGACCGCCGCCGGGGCCACC
>NZ_BANB01000130.1 GCF_000964365.1 Acidisphaera rubrifaciens HS-AP3
GGCGTCGCCGCGGTCGCCGCCGCGCCGGTCGAGGCGGGCGGGCGGGTGTTCCGCCTCGGCGACATCGCGACCGTCCGGCGCGGGTTCGAGGACCCGCCCTCCTATCTGATCCGCCAGGAAGGCGCGCCGTCGGTGCTGGTCGGCGTGGTGATGGAAAAGGGCGCCAACACGCTGGAGCTGGGGCAGCGGCTGGATGCCGCGCTCGCGCAGTACGAGGCCGCGCTGCCCGCGGGCTTCGCCATCACCCGCATCGCCGACCAGCCCGCCGTCGTCGGGCGGGCGGTGGGCGAGTTCATGCGCTCCTTCGTGGAGGCGCTGGTGATCGTGCTCGGCGTCAGCTTCCTCTCGCTCGGCTGGCGCGTCGGCATCGTGGTCGCGACCTCGGTGCCGCTGGTGCTGGCGATCGTGTTCCTGGTGATGGACGCGATGGGCATGGTGCTGCACCGGATCACGCTCGGGGCGCTGATCATCGCCCTCGGCCTGCTGGTCGATGACGCGATCATCGCCGTCGAGATCATGGTGGTGAAGCTCGAACAGGGCTGGGACCGGCTGCGCGCGGCGTCGTTCGCGTGGACGTCGACGGCGTTTCCCATGCTGACCGGCACGCTGGTCACGGCGGCGGGCTTCCTGCCGATCGGCTTCGCCAATTCGTCGGTCGGCGAATATGCCGGCGGCATCTTCTGGGTGGTCGCCATCGCGCTGATCAGCTCGTGGTTCGTGGCGGTGGTGTTCACGCCCTATCTCGGCGTGCGGCTGCTGCCCGACTATGCGAAGCGCGCGGCCAGACGCGGCGGCGGGCACGCGCATGGGCACGACATCTACGAGACGCGCGTCTATCGCGGCCTGCGCGCCGCCATCCGCTTCTGCGTCCGCCGGCGCATCCTCGTCGTCGCCGCGACCGGGATCATCTTCGTCGCCGGGGTCGCGAGCTTCGGCCTCGTGCAGCAGCAATTCTTCCCGATCAGCGAACGGCCGGAGCTGTTCCTCGAGATGCGGATGCCGGCCGGCACCTCGATCGGGGCGACGGCGGCGGTGGCGAAGCAGGCGGAGGGGCTGCTGAAGGGCGACGCGGACATCGCCACCTACACGTCGTATGTCGGCCAGGGGGCGCCGCGCTTCTGGCTCGGCCTCAACCCGCAGCAGCCGGACAGCGCCTTCGGCGAGATCGTCATCGTCGCGCGCGACGTGGCGGCGCGGGAGCGGATCAAGGCGCGGCTGGAACGGGCGGTGGCCGGCGGCGCCCTGTCCGCGGCGCGGGTGCGCATCGACCGCTTTAACTTCGGCCCGCCCGTCGGCTTTCCGGTGCAGTTCCGCGTGATCGGCCCCGATCCGCTGCAGGTGCGCGACATCGCCTATCGCGTGCGGACGATCATGCGCGCCAACCCCGACGTGATCGACCCCAATCTCGACTGGAACGAGCGCATGCCGCAGGTGCGGCTGGAGGTCGATCAGGACCGCGCCCGCGCCCTCGGCCTCACGCCCGCCGACATCGCGCAGGCGCTGCAGACGCTGCTGTCGGGCGTCACCGCGACGACGGTGCGCGACGGGACGGAGGCGATCGACGTGGTCGCCCGCGCGATCCCGTCGGAGCGGCTGGCGCTCGGCCATATCGGCGACCTGACGATCACCGCGCGCAACGGCGTCGCGGTGCCGGTCAGCCAGGTCGCGCATGTCGTGCTCGGCTCCGAGGAGCCGATCCTGTGGCGGCGCAACCGCGACATGGCGATCACGGTGCGCGCGGACGTGCGTGACGGGGTGCAGGCGCCGGACGTGACCAACGCGATCTGGCCGCAACTTGCAAGCCTGCGGGAATCGCTGCCGTATGGCTACCGCATCGAGATCGGCGGCGCGATCGAGGAGAGCGCCAAGGGCAACGCGTCGATCTTCGCGCTGTTCCCGGTGATGCTGATGGTCACGCTCGCCGTGCTGATGATCCAGCTGCAGAGCTTCTCGCGCCTGTTCCTGGTGGTGCTGACCGCACCGCTCGGCATCGTGGGCGCCGCCCTCGGGCTCAATCTGTTCGACCGGCCGTTCGGCTTCGTCGCCCTGCTCGGCCTGATCGCGCTGGCGGGGATGATCATGCGCAACACCGTGATCCTGGTCGAGCAGATCGAGAGCAACGTCGCCGACGGGATGACCCGGCGCGAGGCGATCGTGGAGGCGACGGTGCGGCGCGCGCGGCCGGTGGTGCTGACGGCGCTGGCGGCGATCCTTGCCATGATTCCGCTGTCGCACAGCGCCTTCTGGGGGCCGATGGCGGTGGTGATCATGGGCGGGCTGTTCGTCGCGACGTTCCTGACTTTGCTGTTCCTGCCGGCGCTGTATGCGCTGTGGTTCCGGCGCAGCCTCGACGGACAGGCGCTGCCGGCCGTCCCGGCGCTCCCGCCGGGCGCCGTCGCGGCCGAGTGACCGCCGCGCCCCTCAGGCCGGCGCCGGCGTGACGCGACGGCGGCGCAGGCCCTCGCGGATACGGTCGAGGGCGTCGCCGGTGACGACGAGCGGCGCGCAGCCGGCCGCCTCCCACAGAAGCGCGGCGCCTTCCAGCGCCGCGGGGCCGAGGGGCAGCAGCGTCTCCACCAGCACCCCCTCGGCGCGGATGAGATCGTGGCCCGCGACCGACAGGTGGTGATAGGTCACGCGCCCGAGGGCGTCGCGGGTGACCGCGTGGCCGTCCACGAGGTGGCGCGCCGGGACCAGCATCCCGTCGATGAACACCGCATGGTCCGGCGACAGCACGAGGTCGCGCGACGGCGCACCGGCGGCGAACGCGCCGGCCGCGATACGCACCGGCGCCTCGTCGTCGAGCGTCCAGCGGCGGATGGCGGTGACGGGCCGCGCGACCGGCGATCCGCCGGCATGGCACAGCACCGCGTCGTCCAGGCGCAGCGTCTCGATCGGACGCGGACCGTCGGGCGTGTCGATCCGCGTGCCGGCGGCGAGGCATTGCGTGAACGTGACGGTTTCAGTGTACTGGCCGGCCGGCTCGACCACGTAGAACGACCCGCCGGGCGCATCGCCCACGATCAGGCCGCCGAGGAAGCTCGTGCCGTCCACGAAGTAGATGGTGGGGTTGTAATTGTTGCCATAGGGCCGCGACGTGTACGGCCAGACGGGATCGATGCTGATGCTCTGGCCCGGCTCGAGCACGATCTGTTTGACCGGCAGGCTGCTTGGATCGCTGCCGATGAAGGCGTCGCCGCCACCCTCGGAGTAGATGACGCCTCCCGCCACCGGCGTCCCGCCATGGGCGTTGTCAAGGTAGAGCGTGCCGTCGTTGAGGTAAAAGCCTCCGCTCATGTCTGTATGGTCCCCGGAACGAATGCGTGCAGTCTGCGACCGGCGGTGCGCGCCGCCAAGCGTGACGGCGAGACGCTATCGGCGTTGTGAAGCGGATCGGACCGCGTCGGGCGGCGCATCGGCGTTGTCGCCGGCCGCCGCCCCCATCGCCGTCTCGATGGTGCGGCTGAGCGCGGTGGGGGAGAACGGCTTGCGCACGAAGAAGCCGGCGAGACCCGATGCCGCCAGCTCCTCGGGCTCCGTGTAGCCGGAGATCAGCACCGTCGGCAGGCCCGGCGCCAGGGCGCGCACCTGCCGCACCAGTTCGGCGCCCCCCATGCCCGG
>NZ_BANB01000129.1 GCF_000964365.1 Acidisphaera rubrifaciens HS-AP3
GCCGGCGCAGGCGGGCGGGGACGGTGCGGATCGTGAAGGCGGCGGGATCGAGCCGGGACGTCACCTCCCGCCAGTGCACGGGCGTGGCGACCGTGGCGCCGGGGCGGGCGCGGGGCGAGAACGATGCGACGGCGGTCGCGCCGAGGCCGTTGCGCAGCCAGTCGATGAGGATATGGCCACGCCGCCGCGCCTTCGGCAGCGTGGCGACGAAACGGTCCGGCGCCTCGCGGCTCATGTCCTCGGCGAAGGCGCGGCACCAGGCGCGCACCGTGTCCCAGTCCGCCTCCGGCCGCAGCGGCGCGACCACGTGCAGCCCCTTGCCGCCCGTCGTGCGGCAGAACGTGGTCAGGCCCTGTGCCTCCAACCGGTCGCGCACCAGGCGGGCGGCGTCGACCACGGCGGCGAAATCCACGCCTTCGCCGGGATCGAGGTCGAACACGACGCGGTCGGGGGTCAAGGCCGCGGCCTCGGTGGCGCCCCAGCTATGCAGTTCGATCGCCGCCACCTGCACCAGCGCCGCGAGGCCGGCCGCGTCGTCGATGGCGACATAGGGCGAGCCGCCGGCATGGCCGTCGCGCACCCCGGCCGGCAGGTGGCCGTGACCCTGTTTCTGGAAGAACCGCTCCCCCTCGATGCCGCCCGGGCAGCGGACGATGGCCAGCGGACGGTGCGCGATGCCGGGCAGCGCCGATGCCGCGACGGCCTCCCAATAGGCGGCAAGGTCGCCCTTGGTCAGGCCGCCGTCGCCGTCCGGCCAGAGCACCCGCTCCGGGTGGGTGAGGGCGGGCGTTTCGTCGCGTGTCATGCGCCGTCTCCCGGGCCGTGGTGCCGGCGCCGTCGCGTCGCCGGGCGGCGACCGCACTACCTGCGCCGGCGTCTTGTCGTCGCGCAGGCCGAGCCAGACGGCGTGGCGCAGCCGTCCGGCCCCCGACCAGCCGGCGTAGCGGACCTCGCCCACCAGTTCGGGACGCACCCAGCGGATGGCCCGCTCCACCGGTGTCGTACCGGTCACCAGCCCGGACGGCGGCCCGTCCGCGGCGCGCCGGTCGAGCGCCTTGCGCAGCGCCGCCCGGGCCGGGCCGTCGAAGCCGGTGCCGACGCCGCCCGCATAGTGCAGCCGCCCGCGCGCGTCGTGATAGCCCAGGTGCAGAGCGCCGAGGCTGGTGCGGCTGCCCTGCGGCGGCGTCCAGCCGAGGACGATGAACTCGTCGCGACCGACGCATTTCAGCTTGAGCCAGCTCCGCCCCCGGCCGGCGCGATAGGGCGCGTCCGCCCGCTTGCAGATGATCCCTTCCAGCCCCATCCGGCAGGCCTCGCCGCGCAGCGCGTCCGCGTCCTCGGTCGCATGGGTGCTGTAGCGCAGCCGTCCCTTCCAGTCCGACAGGCCCGCGAGCGCGCGCTTGCGGTCATCGAGGCGGCAGGCGCGCAGGTCGTAGCCGTCGAGATACAGGAGGTCGAAGGCATAGAAGACGAGCCGCGCCTCGTCATGCGCCGACAGCGCCGCCTGCAGGTCGGCGAAGCTCGACGTGCCGTCCGGGCGCAGCGAGACCAGCTCGCCGTCCAGCAGCGCCGCGCGCGCGGGCAGTTCGGCGACCGCGCGGGCGATGGTCGGCAGGCGCGCGGTCCAGTCCTGGTCGTTGCGGGTCTGGATGCGGACCTTCCCGCCCTCCAGCCGGATCAGGAGACGGTAGCCGTCGAGCTTGATCTCGTTCAGCCATTCGCCGCCGTGCGGCGCGCTTTCGGCGAGACTCGCCAGCTGCGGCGCCTGCCGGTCCGGCAGACGGGCCTTGCGGGCGCCCGGAATGTCCTTCGTCGCGGCCGGCACGTCCTTGCCTCCGTCCGGGCCGCCCTTGCGCGGCGCCGTAGGTGGTGGCGTGTCTCGTTCGTTGGACGCGGCGTCCGCGCCAGACCGCTCGGCCTCGTCATGCCCCTTGATCAGCAGCCACGCCCGCTGTTTGCCGCGCGGCTTCAGCCGGACCAGCGTGAAGCGGCCATGCAGCCGGGTGCCGTCCAGGGTGAAGCGCAGTTCGCCGTCGCGCAGCCCCTTCTCCGGGTCGTCCAGCGGCTGCCATGTGCCGTGGTCCCAGACCTCGACCGTGCCGGCGCCATAGCCGCCCTCCGGGATGCGTCCTTCGAACGTGGCATAGTCGAGCGGGTGATCCTCCACCTGCATCGCCATGCGCCGGTCGGCCGGATCGAGCGACGGGCCCTTCGGCACCGCCCAGCTCCAGAGCACGCCGCCATGTTCGAGCCGGAAATCGTAATGCAGCCCGGCCCGCTTGGCCGCATGCTTCTGCACGACGAAGATCGGGGCGTGGCCGGCGGCTCGGGGCGCGCCGCCGCACGGCTCCGCCGTGCGGGTGAAGTCGCGCCGCGCGCCGTACTCGCGCAGCGCCGTGGCGCCCGGTTTTGCGCGCTTACCCATACCGGCGTGCAACGCCATGTCGTCCCGTTCGTTGCCTGCCCGTAGGCGTCCGGGAGCGACCCATGGCACAGCGGCCCGTCTGGCGGGGACATATGCGGCTCGCCCTCGTCACCTGTCCGGTCGCGCTCTATGCGGCGCGGCACGAGCGGGGGAACCTGCATTTCCACATGATCAACCCGGCGACCGGCCATCGCATCCACATGGTCGCCGAGGACGCCGAAACCGGCGAACCGGTCGAGCGCTCGGAGCTTGCCCGTGGTTACGAATACGCGCCCGGCCGCCATCTCGTGCTGACCGACGAGGACATCGAGCGGGCGCGCATCGAAAGCTCCTCGACGTTGACGCTCGACAAGTTCGTGGCGGCCGACGCGATCGACCCGGTTCATTACGAATCGACCTATTACGTCGTACCGGACGGTGACGCGGGGATCGACGTCTATGCCGTGCTGCGGGACGCGATGGCCGAGGCGGGGCGCATCGCCCTGTCGCGCGTCGTGCTGTCGAGCCGCGAGCACCCCGTCGCCATCCGCCCCGACGGGCTGGGGCTGGTCGCGCACACCCTCGCCGAGGCGCGCGACCTGAATGATCCGGCGCCGCTGCTGGAGGGGCTGGACCGCGTGAAGCCGGAGCGCGAGATGATCAAGCTCGCGCGCCAGCTGATCGCCCGGCAGGAGGCAGACTACGAGCCGGCCGACATCGAGGACCGCTACGAGACGCGGCTGCGGCAGGTGATCGAGGCGCGGCTGGCGGGCGAGGGGCTGGAGGACGCGGCGGCCGAGGCGGCGCCCGACAACGTCGTCGATCTCATGGCGGCGCTGCGCGAAAGCCTCGCGCGCGGCGGGCGCGGCGGCGGCAATGCCGCGTCCCGCACGGCGGCGCCCGGAAAGGCAGCGCCGGGCAAGACGGCGCCCGGCAAGACGGCGCCCGGCA
>NZ_BANB01000128.1 GCF_000964365.1 Acidisphaera rubrifaciens HS-AP3
GGGCGGGCGTCACCATCGACAGCGCCGCCAGGCACAGGGCGCCGAGAAAGCCGTGCCGCCATCCGCCGGACGGCACGGGGCGCGGCGTCGCGGAGACCCGGCCGGCATGCTGGCGGAAACACGGCATCGGTCTCACTCCGGTCAGGGCGTGCAGCTTGGATGGACGGCGCCGCGCGGGCGGCCGTCCATCCCGGCACTATGCGCCGCCCCGCCGGCCTTTGTCAGCTTGGGCCGCCGCCCGCCCCTGCATCCTATTGCGTGCAGGCAAGGCGGCGGTCGTCGAGGTCGATCGCGCAATGCGCCAGCACCGCGCCGTTCAGGTCATAGATCGTGCCGCGATAGCCGACCCCGGTCGCGTCGAGCACCGCGAACCCGAAATCCGCGAGGTCGGCCGTGCTCACCGTGGTCGCGGTGGTAGACGGGCTCGCCTGATAGGTCGCGTGCTGCTGGTCCGTCGGCACGCCGTCGGGATCGAGCGCGGTGCCGCTGATGCCCACGACGAGCTGCGGCGCATATGCCTTCGACGTGAGCTGCACGGCCTGATAGTTGTGGATGTGGCCGGACAGCAGCAGCTTGATCGGCTGCGGCACGCCGTCGCTGAACACGTTCTGCTCGTCGTTGTCGCCGCCCGACACGATGCCGGTGTCGCTGACGCCGATCAGGCCATAGGTCGGCTTGTGCGTGACATAGATCACGTTGCCCGACAGCGTCGACAGGATCTGCGACAGCTCGCTCTTGTACGTGCTGATCACCGTCGGGCTGGTGGACCCCGTCGTGTCGTTGGCGAAGCTGCTGTCGAACATCAGCAGCGTGGTCGGTCCCATCTTCACGGTGTACGGCGGCTCGAAATCATAGGTCGAGCCCTTGGTGCAGGTGACGGCGGCGGGGTTGTACGGAAACGGGTCCAGCAGGTGGTACCAGCCGTTCTGCCCGCGTCCGCAGCTTTCGTGGTTGCCCCGCGTCTGCGCGATCGGCGCGCTGGCGATCAGCGCGGCGGCCGGGCCGAACCAGTCGGCGTTCCAGCTTCCCCAGTTGTCGCCGTAGGGGCTGCCGGTGCAGTCCACGCCGGCCCCCTGCGGGCACGGCGACTCGCGATAGAAGTAGTCGCCGACATGCACGATCGCGTCGGGCGCGAAGTTGGCGACGAAATAGGCGATGCGCTGCAGCGGGAAGGCAACGGGATCGTTGCACGCCTGTGCCGCCGTCCCCTTGATGCGGCAGCCGGTGTCGCCGATCACCACGATGCGGCGCGGATGCGCGAGCGGCATCCGCAGCGGCACGCCGCCGATCATCGCCTGATGACCGCCGATCGGCACCGACGCCTCGCATTCCAGGATCGGAAAATCGCTGTCCGGCACGAAGCGCTCGCGCAGATGCACCGCACGGCCGTCGACCGACGCGGTCGGACAGATCGACCCGCTGCCGGTGTTCGACGTGATGGCGCGCAGGAGAACGGTGTCGCCGGGCGCATACTGCACCCACTGGTCCAGCACCTGCGCCCGGGCGGGCGTGCCGTGAGCCGCGAGCGCCAGCGCCACGGCTGCGAACGGGAGGAAACGCATCGTTAACGTTCCGTTTCAATATGGGGCGAAAGGGAGACGGCCGGCCACAAAGGGACCGGCCGTCGTGGCTGCGCCGGGCAGGCGGATCAGCCCGCGTTCGGCGTCGGATCGGTCAGCGGCCGCGGGTTGAAGTGCGGCGGCAGCGTCGTGGTGATGCCGAAATGCTGGTCTTCCGGCACCACGCCGATCGCCTGGCAACCGTTGTTGCCATAGGGCGGCACGGTGTTGACGACGTTGTCCGGCGTCTGGGCGTAGCTCGCCGGCAGCGGCGGCGCGAGGCCGAGCAGGCGGGCCGGGCTGAAGCCGGCGGTCAGGTCGGAGATGTCAGGCACGCCCGCATCCTCGGGGCCGAGATAGGGCTGGTCAGGCAGGCCATAGAGGAACTGGAACGCGGTCGCGCCGATGATGCGCGCCGAGCCCTCGTCCGGCAGGTCGGCCAGCGCCGGCAGCTTGAAGATCTCGTCGATCAGCTTGATGACGGAGTTGTGGTCGCCGTTCTCCTTCACGATCGCATGCGCGCGGGCATACGGCGAGATCAGGGTGAACGGGATGCGCGGGCCATGGCCGAGCGGCAGGCCGCTGGGATCATACTTGATGATCGGCGGCGCGACATGGTCGTAGTCGCCTTCCGACTCGTCATAGGTGATGATGATCGCGCTGTCCTTCCAGTACGGGCTGCGCGCGATGGCGTTGACCTCGCGGGCGATCAGCGCCTCGGACAGATGCGCGTCCGAATAGCCCGGGTGGTCGTCGTCACCCTGGAAGTTCGCCTGCACCGCCGTGTCCGGGTCGGCCGGCTTCAGATGCGCCTGGTTGGTGAAGCCGCCGCGCACGTAGAACACGCCATGATCCGGCAGGGCGTGGAACTGCATGTCCGCGAAGAAGTCGTTCAGCCCGTGCAGGCTGGCGCTCATCTGCGGGTTGTCGGAGATGTAGCCGAAGAACTGCGGCCCGTTGTGGTGGGTCACATAGGCGGCGTGCGTCGCGGTGCCGGCCGGATCGGTCGGCTCGTGGTCATAGCCTTCCTCGTACCAGCCCCACGGCGTGTAGAGGCCGTTGTTGGTCATGATCGCCTCGATGTCGGCCTGCACGTCCGCGAGGTTGGTGGACGGGCTCTTGTCCTGCATCGCGATGTCGAACAGCTGACCGCCCGACAGCGTCAGCGCGAGGCTGGCGAAGGTCAGGTTGACCTGCGGCTTCGACGTCGGGCTCTGCGACGGCTGGCCGGACGGGGCGCCGCAGGGCGGGCCGCCCGGCGTGTTGGAGCCGGTCACGTTGCTGTCGCAGGCGCTGGCCGACGTATCGAGCTGCGAGCCCCAGATCGGGTCGTTATCGGTCACGACCGGCACGCCGGTGGTCGGGCTTTCGCCGTTATCCACCGCCGCGACGGCCGGGTGCTTGACCCACTGCGTCTCGCCGGTCTGGCCGGCGAACATCGCGATGGCGTTCGGCGACGAGGGGCCGATCGTGGTCTGATAGATGTGGTCGAACAGCGTGAAGCGGTTGGCGTAGTTCCAGTAGAACGGGATGGTGTCGCAATCCTCGTACGCCATCGTCAGCTCGCCCATCTGCTGGGCCTGCTGTGTCACCTGACCACCGGCGGGAGTGTATTTCTGCTCCTCCACCAGGGCGTACTGGTCCATCGCCGCGTTGCCGTTGGCGTCGACGTCCATCTTCTGCGCCATGCGGACATGGCTGTGATCGACGTCGTCGGTGTCGGCGGCATAGATCGGCGCCTGCGGCCCGATGCGGTACGGCGTGATGTTGATCGGCTGCTGCGTCGTGTACTCGATCACCTGCTGCGTGAAGCCCGGCAGGCTGTCGGTGTTCACGCGCTTACCGTTATCGGCGAACAGGCCGTCGGCGCCGGGGAACGTGCCGTAATAGCTGTCGAAGGAGCGGTTCTCCTGGAACAGCACGAAGACGTATTTCACCTTCTTGCGCAGCAGCGCGATCACCTGCGCGCGCGACAGCGTCGGCTCGCTCGCCGGCTGGATCACGTACGGCGCAACGGTGGAGTTGGGCCGCGGCTGGATCACGACCGTCTGGCCGGACGCGGACTGGGCAAAGGCCGTGACCGGCTGGACGACCGACCACGCGGCGAACAGAGCGGTACACGCAAGCAGACTGGCGCGCCTCATGCGGCACTTCCTTCCCTGGGAGAATTAACCTGGGATTACCTTTTGCACATGTGGCCAAGCTTCAGGATGATGTTGCCGTTGCAGTCGGATGACGTTGCCGGATCGCATCACTTCGTCGCCCCGCCGCCCCGTCCCGTCATTCGGCATAGGGCGCGACCAGCAGACCGCCCTCGTCCTGGACCCGGTTCGGACCGGGCGGCAGGTCGAGCGGCGAGTCCGCTCCCACCGTCCGGCGCAGGATCGCGTCATAGGAGCCGACGGTCGCCAGCACCCGCGCCTGCCATCCGGCATCGAGTCCCAGCTCCCGCGCCACCAGGTCGAGCTGATCGAGCCGCCCGTCCCGCAGGTCACCGCCGCGATGGCCGGCGCGCAGCAGCGTGTCGACCACCCACGCGACGCCCGCCGCCCAGGCGCCGTCGTCGGTGCGGGTGAACACATAGACGGGCACCAGCGACAGGCTCTCCGGCAGGATGCGCAGCGCCGTGCCCATGCGCCGGGCATCGACGCGCATCCCGGCGAGGCGCAGCACGTCGTCGGCCATCGCGTCGCACCGCCCGGCGGTGAAGGCGTCGATCATCTCCTCCTGCTCCTCGAACGGGAAGAAGGTGAAGCTCAGATGCCGCTCGGCGAACCAGGCATGCAGGGCGCGCTCCGACCCGGTGCCGGGTTCGGCGCAGATGTGGTGGCCGCGCAGCTCCTCCACGTGCTGGATCGGGCTGTCCGCCCGCACCGCCACCCGCTGCGCCCGCAGGAACACCGGCGCCCCCTGCAGCAGGAGGTTCTGCAGGTGGTTGGCGATCACGTCCTCCATCGTCAGGAAGAACACGGCATCGAGGCCGCGGCGCACCACCGGCCCCTGCGTGCCCTCGCGCAGCGACCGGAAATGGATCGGCGCGGCCGGGCCGATCACCGCGGCGGCGATGGCGCGGCACACCTCCACCTCCAGCCCGTACAGGCGATGCTCGGTGATGTCGGGAAAATCGAGACCGGGGGCGAGCGTCCCGGCGCAGGGCAGCACCCCGGCGGTGCGCACGCGCGCAAGCGTGCCGTCCGCCCGCGCGGGGACCGGAGACAGCGCCGCCGGCAGCAGCACGAGCCAGCACAGAAGCATCATCGTCACGCCACGTCGCACGTCGGACCTCGACCGTTCCTGGGACAGCCGGTGCCGGTAGCCCGCCGCCGGTGTCAGCGGTGTGACAGGCGCGAGACGGTTCGATGACGCACCCCGGCCGTGCGCTGCGCGACGAGCCGGACGCGCGGCACCGCCGGGGAGGGCGGCGCCGCCGTCGCCGGCATCTCCCCGGCGGGCCGCGGCGCGATGAACAGCCGGGTCGCGGCGCCGATGACACGCAGCCGGTACGACTCGCCATAGGCCGGCGTGTGCGAATGGTAATATCCGACGGCGCGCAGCAGGTCGCCATGCGCCTCGTTCAGATAGGTCCGCATGATCAGCCCGGCGGCGGCGATGTTGAAACAGGGCTGATCGATCAGCCGCCGCCGCGTGTCGTCCGGCGCCAGACGCGCGACGCGCGCCAGGGCGGGCACCCAGCGGCTGTTGATCTGCATCACGCCGTAATCGTCGGAGCCATCGGTGTTGGCGTGGACCAACCCCGCGCGCCCCCCCTCCACCGCCTGGATCGACGGCAGCACGCGCGGCGGCAGCGCATAGACGCGGGCGACCAGCAGCATGCAGGCGAGATAGGGGATTGCCATTACCGCCGCTCCGGTGCCAAGCACCCGCGCAACGACGGGAGGCGGCGACGATGGCAACCCACACGACCGATGGCCCCGAACTCGTCCCCCCGGCCGGACGGCGGGCGGCGGCGCAGGCCGGGTTCACCCTGCTGGAAATCCTGGTCGTGATCGCCATCCTCGGCCTGCTGATCGGCCTCGTGGCGCCGGCGGCACTGCGCCAGCTCAGCGGCGCGCGCACCTCCGTCGCCCGGCAGTCGATCGAGCGGCTGGGCGGCATCCTCGACATGTACAAGCTCGATACCGGCAGCTATCCGACCTCCGAGCAGGGGCTGGCAGCGCTGGTGACCAAGCCCGGCGACGTCACCGGCTGGAACGGCCCGTACGTGCGTGGCACCGGCGTGCCCACCGATGCCTGGAACCATCCTTACGTCTACCGGTTCCCGTCGACGCGCACCGGGCACGAATACGATCTCTGCTCCCTCGGCCCGACCGGCAAGGCGTCGAGCGATTCGGACATGATCTGCAACACCAACTGATCCGGACCGGCGCCCCGGCTCAGGCATCGGGCGCGTCCCATGCCACGATATGCCAGCGCTTGCCCGTGGTCGTGTAGGTCAGCTCCACCACCGCCCGCCGGGTGAAGCGGGCGCCGCCGGGGGCGGTGGCGGTCGCGGTGATCGCGGTCACCATCTGATCGCCCGCGGCGGTCGCCGGCGGCGGCGCTCCGCCCAGCGCCCCGCCACCCTGCGCCGCGCCGATGCCGGTCTGCGCCGACTGCCCGGTCGCGAGGTTGTCGGGAT
>NZ_BANB01000127.1 GCF_000964365.1 Acidisphaera rubrifaciens HS-AP3
GCGGGACCGAGCGGCAGCACCCCCGCGCCCGCCCGATCCGGCATGCCCACCGCGCGGATACGCGCGCGCAGCTGGTCGAGCGTGAGCGGGTCGAGCATGGATGGGGCGGGAGCGGGCGGGGCGGGAGCGGGCGGCGGCATGATAGGAACATAAAGCGAACACCGCCGCCGGCAAGAGGATTTGCGTCCTGCGTTGCCGAGTCGGTAAGACTCCCAAGTGAATCAGCGGCTTGTATTCACAACGTCATGCGCCGTCTGAGGCGCTGGTGCTTTTGCCCGTATTGCGTGTATTCATTGATTAGAAGTCTACCATTGCGCTACTATGCGCGCTCCCAGCCACCAGATCCGGCGCCCGACGAGGTTCCGCCCGCGTGCTAGAGACACGACCCACGCCGCTGCTCTCCATCGTCGCCCCCTGCCACAACGAGGCGGCGGTGCTGCCCGGTTTCCACCGCCGCGCGACGGAGGCCGCACGCGCCGCCGTGGGCGACGCATACGAGCTGATCCTGGTGGACGACGGCTCGCGCGACGCGACGTGGCAGGTGATCGCGACCCTCGCCGCCGCCGATCCGCGCGTCACCGGCGTCCGTCTCGCCCGCAACCACGGGCACCAGCTGGCGCTCACCGCCGGGCTGACGCTCTGTCGCGGCGGGCGCGTGCTGATCATCGACGCCGACCTGCAGGACCCGCCCGAGCTGCTCGGCCCGATGATGGCGCGCATGGACGACGGCGTGGACGTGGTGTTCGGCCAGCGCCGCTCCCGCGCCGGGGAGACGGCGTTCAAGCGCGGCACCGCGCACCTGTTCTACCGCCTGCTGCGCCGCCTCGTGGACGTCGACATCCCGGCCGATGCCGGCGATTTCCGCCTCATCAGCCGCCGCGCCCTCGACGTGCTCAACGCCATGCCCGAACAGTTCCGCTTCATCCGCGGCATGGTCGCCTGGATCGGCCTGCGGCAGGAGCCGATCGCCTATGACCGCGCGCCGCGCGCGGCGGGCGACAGCTCCTATCCGCCGTGGAAGATGCTGCGCTTCGCCCTCGACGCGGTGACCGGGTTCTCCATCGTGCCGCTGCGCCTCGCCGCCGCCCTCGGCGTGCTGCTCGCCGCCGGCAGCGTGCTGCTGCTCGCCTACACGATCGGCAGCTGGGCGACCGGGCGGGTGGTCAGCGGCTGGACCAGCATGACGACGATCATGCTGGTGATCGGCAGCGCGCAGCTGCTCGTCCTCGGCGTGTTCGGCGAATATCTCGGCCGCCTCTACCTGGAGGCGAAGCGGCGGCCGCTCTTCGTCATCGACCGCGTGATCGGCGGCCCGGACAACCCGCTGGGCGCGCACGCCCCGGCCGCCGCCGCCGACCTCGCGCGCGGCCTCTACGCCTGAGCCGGCGGGTGCC
>NZ_BANB01000126.1 GCF_000964365.1 Acidisphaera rubrifaciens HS-AP3
GCCACCCTTGGCCGGGGCGCCCGGCGCCGCGCCCTCGCCCTCGCCGCCGGCATCGGCGACGACGGTGGGCGGCGCGACGGTGCAGATGACGAAGTCGCGGTCGGCGATCACCGGACGGGCGCCCTCGGTGCCCTTCAGGTCGGTCCAGCGCACGTTGTCGTTGATGTCGAGCGCGCCGAGATCGGCCTCGAACTTTTCCGGCAGGTGGTCCGGATCGGCATACACCTCGACCGCGTGACGGACGACGTTCAGCACGCCGCCGCGCTTGAGGCCGGGGCTCGCCGCCTCGCCCTCGAACGACACGGGGACCGAGACGCGCATCGGCTCGCCGGGCGCGAGGCGCTGGAAGTCGACATGCAGCGGCGCGTCGGACACCGGGTGGAACTGCACGTCGCGGATCAGCGCGCGCGTCACGTCGCCGTCGACCGTCACCTGATACAGGCGCGACCGCCAGCCGCCGCGATGCAGCTCCTTGAGCACGTCGCGCGGATCGAGCGCGATCAGGGTGGGCGCCGTCTTGGCACCATAGATTACCGCGGGCACCCTGCCCGCTCGCCGTGTCGCACGCGCCGCCCCCTTACCGGCCCGCTCGCGCGACGCGGCCTGCAACACCGTCACATTGGCCATCGTTCGCTCTCCTGCAAAGCAAAGCGCCGGCCTCCAGGGGTGCCGGCGCAGCCGCGCGGTGTAGCGGGAAGGCGGCCCCGACGCAACCGGGCCGGCTCAGCCGGCCGGCTGCACCTCCCATGCGCCGGCGCCGGCGGCGGGGGGCGCGCAGAAGACCGGGACGGCGTTGGGCAGGCGGATATTGGGAGGCAGGCCCATGGCGGAGCGCAGGGAGCGGAACACGGCGCCGTGGGCGATCACCAGCAGCAGCGGCGGCCGGTCGAGCGCCCGGTCCAGCGCCGCGGTGGTGCGCGTGCGCAGCTCGGCGAAGGTCTCCCCGCCGGTCGGCGTCGATTTCTCGGCGACCCAGTCGTTGAACCAGTCGGCCAGCATCGGCTGACCCTCCATCACGCCGAACGCGACCTCGCGCAGCTCCGGCTCGTCATGGATCGGCAGGCCGAGCGTCTCGGACACGATATGCGCCGTCTGCTGCGCCCGCCGCATGGGCGAGGCGACGATGCTCGCGACGCCGCGGCCGACCAGAAGCGCCGCCGCGTCGCGCGCCTGCTGCAGGCCGTGCTCGTTCAGGTGCGTGTCGACGTTGCCCTGCGCCAGGTTCTGCGCGTTCCAGTCGGTCTCGCCGTGGCGGAGGAACCAGAAGCCGATCGGGCGGATCACGCGAAACCCTCGCGCTGCATGACACGCTGCACGGCCGGGCGGGCCTTCATGCGGGTATAGAGGGCATCGACACGCGGCGGCAGCGCCTCGTGCAGCCGATCGCGGCCCCAGAACGAGACATAGAACAGCGCCGCGTCCGCGATGCTCGGCGTGTCGCCGACCGCATAGGGCGTGTCGCCCAGCCGTTCGTCGATCAGCGACAGGCCGCCGAAGAAAATCTCCCGCCCGCGGGCCTTCACCGCGTCGTAATCGACCTCGTGCGGCGTGAAGTTGCGGGGGCGGAAGATGCGCTGGAACCCCTGCATGTGCACGGTCGAGACCGCGTACTCCATCAGCTCGAACGCCCGCGCCGCCGCCTCCACGTCGTCCGGCAACAACCCCGCGGCCGGGCTCGTGCGCGCGAGGTAATAGGCGATCGCCGGAAACTCCGTCAGCGTGCTGCCGTCGTCACGCACCAGCACCGGCACCTTGCGCTTGGGGTTGAGGTCGGCGAAGAGCGGCTTGAGCTGCGCACCGGCCATGAAATCGACGCGCTCCGTCTCGTACGGCCTGCCGATCTCCTCCAGCAGGACGTGGATGCCGATCGAGCAGGCGCCGGGGGCGTAGAAAAGTTTCATGGCGCGTCCTTTGCGTCTGTTGCGGCGAGTGCGGCGAGTGCGGCTGTTGCGGCGGGTGCGGCTGGCGGGAAGCAGGGCACGGGCGGGGCGGCGGCCGGGCGCTCAGTCGAACAGCGAGCTGACCGAGCTTTCGTCGCTGATCCGCCGCATCGCCTCGGCCACCAGCGGCGCGATGGTAATCTGTCGGACGTTATGCGCGACGCGCACGGCCTCAGTCGCGAGGATGCTGTCGGTAATCGTCATCATCTCGATCGGGGAGGAGGCGATGCGCGCGACCGCGCCGCCCGACAGCACGCCATGCGTGACATAGACGCTGGCGCTGCGGGCGCGGTTCTCGATCAGGGCGGCGGCGGCGTTGCACAGCGTGCCGCCGGAATCGACGATGTCGTCGACCAGGACGCAATCGCGCCCCTCCACGTCGCCGATGACGTTCATCACTTCCGACACGCCGGCGCGCTCGCGGCGCTTGTCGATGATGGCGAGGTCGGTGTTGAGCCGCGTCGCGATCGCGCGGGCGCGCAGCACGCCGCCGACATCGGGGGAGACGATCATCACGTCGCGCCCCGCATAGCGCTCCTGGATGTCGCGGGCGAACAGCGGGGCGGCGTAGAGATTATCGACCGGGATGTCGAAGAACCCCTGGATCTGGCCGGCATGCAGGTCGAGGGTCAGCACCCGGTTGGCCCCGGCCTCGGTGATCAGGTTGGCGACCAGCTTGGCCGAGATGGGCGTGCGCGGGCCGGATTTCCGGTCCTGCCGCGCATACCCGAAATACGGGATCACCGCCGTCACCCGCCGCGCGGAGCCGCGCCGCAGCGCGTCCAGCGTGATCAGCAGTTCCATCAGGTTGTCGTTCGCCGGATACGACGTGGACTGGATGACGAACACGTCCTCGCCACGGACGTTCTCGTGGATTTCCACGAACACCTCCATGTCCGCGAAGCGGCGGACGGAGGCGCGGGTCAACGGCAGATTGAGTTTGGCCGCGACAGCCTCGGCAAGCGGGCGGTTGCTGTTGCAGGCAACGATCTTCATGGGCACCTGTCCGCTGGCGGCGGCCACTGTCTAGCAATGCGTCACTTCGGTGTCCATTTGCCGGCCGCGCATCCCGGCCGCGCATCAGGGTGTCGGCGTGGGCGGCCCGTCGCCCCGGCCGGCCGGCGCGGCCGGACGGGCACCCGG
>NZ_BANB01000125.1 GCF_000964365.1 Acidisphaera rubrifaciens HS-AP3
GCCCGCTCAAGAAATTTATGGGTCCGAGCCCTAGCTCTGCCTGCAGTTTGGCGTCGGTAATGGCGGAGAGCTCCGGCGGGGTTATCCTGGAGAGGTGCTGGGTGATCGCATACTTGATGTAAGCTTCTTCAGGAACAGCATCTGAAAACATGTCGGAAGGGAACTGGTTTTTACCCGTTCCCCAAGCCCACTGCTGATATATTTTGGCAAACTCCTGGCCCACTGCTAGCGGGCTTTTTAGCGTCTGCTTATAGTAGGCGTAGTCCTTGTCGATGAGCGGGCAATTCTTGGCCAGGGCTGTAAGAAGCTCATCCCAGCTCGGCGCCGAAAAGTAGCGGCGCGACAGGCCTGATCCGGCGAACAGGATTGGCTGGCAGCCCATCTTGGTAAGACACGCGGAAATGTCCACCTTGACCTGCGTCTGGTAGCCGTCAGCCGCTTCACCGTCCGCTTCTGACATGCATTTTACTCGGCTTAAGAATAGGTTCGTTACATTATCCGGTGGTGAAGGGATTCGCGATAGATGAATTTCGGGCGGCGCATCGAACGGGCGCTATTGCGATGGGCGACCGGGCTACTGAACGGCCGCGGGCGGCTCCTTCTGCAGCGGCTGCCGCTGGCGTTCTCCGGCGACGTGGCGGGGTTCCGCGCGCTGCGGCGGGACTGGATTGCGGGGGAGCCGAAGGACAACGATCGCGACCTGGTCCGCCTCGCCGCACTCGCGCTCAACGTGCGGGCGATCGAGGCGGCGGGCGTGCGGGGGGCGTTCGCGGAACTCGGCGTCTGGCGGGGTAATTCGGCGAAGGTGATCCATCGTCTGGCGCCCGGGCGTGACCTGTATCTGCTGGACACGTTCGACGGCTTCGACGCGGCGGACACGGCGGGCGATCCGGCGGCGGGCGTCGCGCATCACTTCCGCGACGTGACGGTCGATCGGGTGCGCGCCTTCGTCGGCGCCTCGCCGCGCGTGCATTTCGTCGTCGGGCGGTTTCCCGACACGGCGGGCGCGATCCCGGACGATGCGCGCTTCGCCTTCGTCCACATCGACTGCGACCTGTATCAGCCGGCGCTGGCCGCGCTCGATTTCTTCTATCCGCGCATGTCGCCCAAGGGGATGATCCTGGTGCACGACTATGCGAGCGGGCGCTGGCCGGGGCTGACGCGGGCGGTGGACGAGTTCCTCGCCGACAAGCCGGAGGGGCCGGTGCTGCTGCCGGATCTGTCGGGCAGCGCCGCGATCCTCTGCCGGGGCGCCGCCGCCGTCCCCGCCGTTGCCGTCCCCGCCGTCGCCGTCCCCCCTGCCACCGCCGCCGCCTGAGGCGAGCATTTTGCGCCGTGCCGCCGGATTTGCGATCGTGGCGGCCGTCATCCGGGAGGGGCGGTGCCATGGCCAAGGTCACCACGTGCCTGTGGTTCGACCGCGACGCGGAGGCGGCGGTGCGCTTCTATGTCTCGGTCGTGCCGGACTCCGCGATCGGCCATGTGCAGCGCGCGCCGGAGGCGTGGCCGGGCGGGGCGGCGGGTGACGTCATCCTCATCAATTTCCGCCTCGGCGGGCAGAGTTTCCAGGCGCTCAACGGCGGCACGCCGGCCGAGTACGGCACGGCGGCGTCGATCTCCGTCGCCTGCGCCGATCAGGCGGAGGTGGACCGGCTGTGGGCGGCGCTGACCGCCGATGGCGGGACGGAGATCATGTGCGGCTGGCTGCGCGACCGCTGGGGCATCCCGTGGCAGATCGTGCCGGAGGTGCTGCCGCGCCTGCTGGCCGATCCCGATCCGGACGTGGCCGCCCGCGCCTTCGCGGCGATGCGGGATATGGTGAAGCTCGACGCCGCCGCGATCGGGCGCGCGGCGGCGGGGTGACGCGCGCGAAGGCGCCGCGAGGGCC
>NZ_BANB01000124.1 GCF_000964365.1 Acidisphaera rubrifaciens HS-AP3
GCCCACCGCCGGCGGCGTGCTGTCGCTGCTCGACGGTGCGTGGCGCGCGGTGCCGGCGGTGGAGGATCTGCCGCTCGACGAGGTCTGGGTCGGCCACCGGCCGGGCTCGCGCGACGACGCCCCGCTGCTTGGCCCGTCCGGTCTCGACGGGCTGCTGGTGGCGACGGGGCATCACCGCAACGGCATCCTGCTTGCCCCGGTCACGGCCGAGATCATCGCGCGCGCCGTGCGCGAGGGCGGGCTGGAGGCGGCGGCGCAGCCCTTCGCGGCGGCGCGCTTTGCAAGGCACGAGGTGCTGGCATGAAGGCGACGATCCGGGTCAACGGCAAGGACGAGGACGTGCCGGCGGGCGGCCTGGCCGCGCTGCTGGCGGCGCATGGCGTGCGCCAGACGCGCGGCTGCGCGGTCGCGATCAACGGCGCGGTCGTGCCGGCCTCGGCGTGGCCGACGCAGACCGTGGCGCCGGGCGACGACATCGAGATCCTGCGCATCGTGGGAGGCGGATGATGGCAACGATGGCGGAGGACGGGCTGGTCATCGCCGGCCGCCGCTTCGGCGGGCGGCTGCTGCTCGGCAGCGCGGGCTACCCGAACCAGCAGGTCCTGCTGGACGCGGTGCAGGCGGCGGACCCCGCGATGGTCACGGTCGCGGTGCGCCGCATCAGCCTCGCGGGCTATGCCGAAAGCCTGGTCGACGTGCTCGCCGGGCGGGTGCTGCTGCCGAACACGGCCGGCTGCACGACGGTGCGCGATGCCGTGCTGACGGCGGAACTGGGGCGCGAGGCGCTGGGCACCGACTGGGTCAAGCTGGAACTGATCGGCGACAACGAGACGCTCTATCCCGACGTCGAACAGCTTCTGCGCGCGACCGAGGAACTGGTGGGCAAGGGGTTCACCGTGCTGCCGTATTGCACCGACGATCCGGTGGTGTGCCGCAAGCTCGCGGATGCGGGCGCCGCGGCGGTGATGCCGCTCGGTGCGCCTATCGGCACCGGGCTCGGCGTCGTCAATCCGTACATGATCGAGCGCATCTGCGTTACCAGCGCCGTGCCGGTGATCCTCGATGCCGGCATCGGGACGGCGTCGGACGCTGCGCGGGCGATGGAGCTGGGTTGCGCGGGCGTGCTGCTGAACACGGCGGTGGCGCGTGCCCGCGATCCGGTGCGCATGGCCGCCGCCATGGCCGCGGCGGTGCATGCGGGCCGGGACGCTCATCTGGCGGGCCGCATTCCGGTGCGCACGCAGGCGGAACCGTCCAGCCCGCAACTGGGACTGCTCGGTTCGTGAGGGCGCGGGGCGGGGCGGCCACGAAACATCGCTTGCATGCCTGCCCGGGCCTTGCCACATCTGGGTGGAGTTAGACCGGCGCTAGAGGCTCCGGCCCGTCGGCGGACACTCCGCAATCCGCAAGGAGGAAAGTATGGGTAGCTTCAGCATCTGGCACTGGATGGTCGTTCTGCTGGTCGTCCTGCTGCTGTTCGGCAGTGGCAAGGTCAGCAACCTGATGGGTGACTTCGCGAAGGGCATCAAGAGCTTCAAGAAGAACATGGCCGACGACGGCGACGTGTCGATGGAGGCAAGCGCCGACAAGCCCACGAGCACGATCTCCGGTCCCGGCGTGCAGCCCGGCAGCCAGACCACGCAGACCAGCGCCGTCCATCACAGCTGACATTTCGCCCGCCGCGTCATCCGCGGCGCGCGTCGACATGCCTTGGGGGCACGGTCCCACGCCGTGCCCTTTCGTTTGTACCGGTCCCGTCATGCCGCGCGGGACGCCCGAATCAACGGCTTGTGGCGGCACCCCCGGCTTTTCCACAACTTTTTGTAGCTAGACCGGTAACTTCCGTTGCGGGCGCAACGGCTTGTCCATACCGTATCTTGTGGCCGCAGCGAGGGAGCACCACGAGATGGAGTGGACCGACGACGTCATCGTCCGGCTCAGGGCGCTCTGGATGGAGGGACATTCG
>NZ_BANB01000123.1 GCF_000964365.1 Acidisphaera rubrifaciens HS-AP3
GCGACGCCGCTGATGCTGGTCTCGGTCGGCATCGGCCTGTCCACGCTGGCGGCGATCGCGCTGATCGAGGGCAATCTGCGCGGGCAGATCATGGAGCGGCTGCCGGCGCATGCCCCGGCGCTGTTCTTCATCGACATCCAGGACAGCGAGCTGCGGCGCTTCGAGGCGATCGCCCGGTCGGTGCCGGGCGTGGGCGAGGTGCGGCAGGTGCCGAGCCTGCGGGCGCGCATCGTCGCCCTCAACGGCGTGCCGACCGAGCGCATCCCGGCGACGCCGCAGACCCGCTGGGCGCTGCGCGGCGACCGGGGGCTGACCTATGCCGCGTCGCCGCCGGACGGCACGCGCATCGTGGCAGGGCGCTGGTGGCCGCCTGATTACGCCGGCAAACCGTTGCTGTCCTTCGACGCGGAGCTGGCCAGGGGCTGGGGCATGAAGGTCGGCGACGTGCTGCGCGTGGCCGTGCTGGGGCGCGAGATCGACCTGACGGTCGCCAACCTGCGGCAGATCGCGTGGCAGAGCCTGGGGCTCAATTTCACGATGATCGCCAGCCCCGGCCTGCTGTCGCACGCGCCGCACACCCATATCGCGACTGTCCGCGCGACGCCCGCCGCGACCGGGGCGCTGCTGCGGGCGGAGACCGACGCCCTGCCCAACGTCACCGGCATCCCGGTGGCCGAGGTGCTGGCGGCCGTCGCCGGACTGCTCGCCCGCATCGCGGGCGCGCTGACGGCGACCGGCTCGCTCGCGCTTGCCTCGGGCGCGCTGGTGCTGGCCGGGGCGGTGGCGTCGGGACAGCGGCAGCGCATCCGCGACGCGGTGATCCTGAAGGCGCTGGGCGCCACGCGGGGCCAGTTGCGCCTCGCCTGGCTGGCGGAGTTCGGCGCGCTCGGCCTCGCCGCCGGCCTGCTGGCGGCGGCGGTCGGCAGCCTCGCGAGTTGGGCGGTCATGCGCTTCGTCATGCATGCGCCCTGGCTGCCGCTGCCGGGACGGCTCGGCGCCACTATCGTCATGTGTGTCGTGCTGATGCTCGGTTTCGGCTATGCTGGCACCGCGCTTGCCTTGCGGGCGGCGGCCGCGCCGGTGCTTCGTAACGACTAATCACCGAAGGCTTGACCTAGACCACTGACATTAACCCGATTTCGCTTGAAGGGTCGTGGTCGATCGCCAAGATTTGTGCATGGGCATATGCCCAGAGAGGGAAATACGATCCATGGCCTACAACCCACAGCAGTATCGGGCCTATCCGGGCGCACCGGGCGCGGCCGCGTCGGCGGCCGTACTGGACGCCGGGCTGCGGGCCTACATGCTGCGCGTCTACAACTGGATGACGTCGGGGCTGGTGCTGACCGGCATCGTCGCCTACGCGATCTCCCATACCAGCCTGATCGAGGCGTTCTTCCACCGCAACGAGGCGGGGCAGATCGTGCCGACCGGCCTTGCGCTGGTGGCGATGTTCGCCCCGCTCGGGTTCGTGCTGGTATTGAGCTTCGGCATCAACAAGCTGTCGCGCGGCGCGGCGCAGGCGCTGTACTGGGCCTATTGCGCGTCCGTGGGCGCGAGCCTGACGTCGCTGTTCATCACCTACACGGCGCAGTCGATCGGCAGCGTCTTCTTCGTCACGGCCGCCACCTTCGCGGCGATGAGCATCTACGGCTACACGACCCGCGCCGACCTGAGCCGGTTCGGCAGCTTCCTGTTCATGGGGCTGATCGGGATCATCATCGCGAGCCTGGTGAACGCGTTCTTCGTCCACAGCGGCCCGTTGCAGATGATGGTCAGCATCATCGGCGTGCTGGTGTTCACCGGCCTGACCGCGTTCGACACGCAGCGGATCAAGGCTGATTACGTCCAGTACGCCTATGCCTACGGGCCGGACGACGCGGCCAAGCGGAGCGTCTATGACGCGCTGAGCCTGTACCTGAACTTCATCAACCTGTTCATGCTGCTGATGAACCTGATGGGCAACCGCAACAGCAACTGACGCGGGGCGGCCAGCCGGCCCCAACAAAAAGCGGGCGGTCCCGAGAGGGGCCGCCCGTTTCGTTTTATCCCGGGTCACCTCCGCGGCCCGTGCGGGCGGGCCTATTCGGTGCCGGTCACCGTGGCGATCAGCTTCATGGACACCATGGACATATCCTCGGGGTCGCGGATGTAGCCCACGCGGACCACGCCGTTGATCGGGTGGCTGCCCGGTGCGGTGGGCGTCACGCCGACATCGAAGACGAGCGTCCCGTCCTGCACCGTGCCGCGCACCATCTTGTGGGCGAAGGCGACGCCGCCGTTATAGGACGAGAGCATGATGATGCGGTTGTTGTAGCCCTCGAGGATGCGGTAGCCCGGGCGGGGGCGGAGCGTGACATGCAGCGCGCTCGGCGTGCCGACGGGGCTGGAGACGTCGTGCACCTCGAGCGTGTAGCCGTCCGGCGCGGACCCCTCGGGCGGGGCGGTGGCGGAGGGCGCCGGCGTGTTGCTCGGCGCCGCGGCGTGCGTCGCGGGCGACAGCAGCAGGGCTGCCGCCAGCATCACGGCAAGCGCCGCGGGGGATGCGGCCGGCGGTGCTGCGGCGGCGAGCGTGCGGAGGAACTGCGGCATCGGTTTCTTTCGCATGGGGCCGGCGCGACAGGTCGGCGCAAAAGGGCCGGCCGCCCGGGGGCGGCCGGCCCGATCGCCGGTGTTCAGTGGCCGAGGGCGAAGACCCAGATCACGCCACCCTGCGGGACGTCCTTCTGCCAGCCGACCAGGTTCGCCATCAGGCCCTGCTGGAAGGCGGCATCGACGCCGTACCCGGAGACCACCGCGACATACTGCACCCCGTTCACCTCGAAGGTGGACGGCGGGGCAATGATCCCGGAGTTGGTCTTGAAGTGCCACAGCTCCTCGCCGCTGGTGGCGTCATAGGCACGGAAGTCGCGGTCGTTGGTGCCGCCGGTGAACAGCAGGTCGCCGCCCGTCGTCAGCACCGAGCCCCACATCATCGAGCTGGAATACAGGTCACGCCACACGCGCTTGCCGGTGTTGACGTCATAGGCCTGCAGCTCGCCGTAGAACCCTGCCTTCTTGTTGACCGAGAAGTGCAGGTCGGGGATGTCCACGCCCGTCCACCACTGGCCGGGCACGTATTCGGCGACCTTGCCCTCGAGCGTGTTGCAGTGGTTTTCGTTCGACGGGATGTAGACCAGCCCCGTCTTCGGGTTGTACGCCTCGTACGGCCAATCCTTGCCGCCCCACAGGCCGGGGCAGAACTGCGCCGACTTGCCGGTGCCGGGCTTGTGCGCCTCGTCCACGTCCGGCCGCCCGGTCTTGGCGTCGATGCCGCGGAACACGTCCTGCGGCACGTAGGCCTTGGCGTCGACGAAGTCGATCTCGCCCTCGGGGCTGCGGGCCAGCCAGTACATGTAGCCGTTGCGCTGCGGCGAGAAGAGCCCCGACACCTTTTTGCCGTCATGCTCGTAGTCGAGCAGCATCGGCGCGTTCATCGCGTCCCAGTCCCAGGATTCGTTCTGGTGATACTGGAAATGGCCGACCATCTTGCCGGTGTCGCCGTCGAGCGCGACGGTCGAGGAAGTATACAGGTTGTCGCCTGGGCGCTGATCGCCGAACCAGGGCGAGCCGTTGCCGGTGCCCCAATAGACGATGTTGGTCTTCGGGTCGTAGTTGCCCGTCATCCAGGTCGATCCGCCGCCGCGCTTCCAGGTGTCGGCCTTCTTCCACGTCTCGCTGCCGGGCTGGCCGGGCTCGGGGATCGTGTAGGTCTTCCAGGCGGGCTTGCCCGTCTCGGCGTCGAACGCCTCGATGAAGCCGCGCACGCCGAACTCGCCGCCGGCGATGCCAACCAGCACCTTCCCCTTCACGATAAGGGGCGCCATCGTCATGTAATAGCCGGTCTTCCAGTCCTCGACCTTGGCTTCCCACGCGACCTTGCCGGTCTTGGCGTCAAGGGCGACGAGCGTGGCATCCAGCGCCGGCAGGAAGACCTTGTCGCCGTACAGCGCGACGCCGCGGCTGGTGTTGTGCAGCGCGCTGAAGCCGTCCGGCAGCTGCCGGCGGTAGCGCCACAGCAGGTTGCCCGAGGCGGCGTCGAGGGCGATCACCTGGCTATAGGGGGTGGCGACGAACATCACGCCGTTGTTGACGATCGGCGGCGCCTCGTGGCCGGAGTCGACGCCGGTCGAGAATGTCCAGACCGGCGTGAGGCTCTTGACGTTGTTGCTGTTGATTTGCTCGAGCGGGCTGTAGCTCCAGCCGGCATAGGAGCCGCGGGTCATCAGCCAGTTCTGCGGCTCGGGATGCGTCAGCCGCGCATCCGTGACCGGCGAATAATCCGCGCACCGGCCGGCGGCGGTGGTGGCGACCAGCATCAATGCCGCCAGTCCTGAATAGAGCAGTGATTTCTTCACGTTGTGGCCCCCCTCTTGTTTTGTCGGTAGTCGGCAAAGCGACGGCAAAGGCACGTTCAGCGCGCGCGCACGCAGCCGGACTTCAGGTATGAGCCTGGGTCGCGCCGACGCGGGCGTTGAACGATTCCGAAACGACGGGCGTGCCGTCGTTCATTTTCAGCCCGAGCGCCGGCAGCGGCCGCGGCGCCGGACCGCCGACGACATGGGCGCCGTCACGGGGATCGTACATCGATCCGTGGCAGGAACAATAGAATACGCCCTGGTCCGACGACCACATGTTGACCGGACAGCCCTGGTGCGTACAGACGCCCGAATAGGCGACCACCCCGTCGGCGGCGAGGGGGCGGGTGTCGGCGGCCAGCACATCCGGTTTGAAGCGCGCCAGCAGAACGAGGTTCAGGCGTGAGCCGTCGCGCACAAGACCGGTTTTTGGATCGGCCGGATAAGCCTGTATCTGCGGACCACCGAGCGGAAGGTCGTCGGCCTTGACCACCGCGCCCTTTTTCGGACCGGTCAGGTGGACGAAATGATCGCCCGGCTGGGGCGGCTTTGATGCGTCCGGATTACCTCCGGCAGGATCGGCCAGAACGGCGTGACCGCCAGCTGTGCAGACAGCGACGGCCACAGAAGCCGCCACGGACGCGCGCACGACGTCGCGCCGTGTTGTTGTGCTTGGCAAACGTAACGCCCCCGACGTTGATTGCGGTGTCTTCCGCAACTTAATTGTCCGGACCATACGCAAGTACTATGGGGGTCGGCAAGCCGGCTCACGCGCCCGGGAGGGCGCCGATTCGCTGCGCCCGGCGCCTATCTGCCCTGCGTCACGGTATGTCGCGGGAGCGGCCGGTTGGGGGCGGCCGAGGGGACGCGGCCCGCTCGGGCGCGCGCCCCCGTCCGGGTCGGATCAGACGGTCTTGAGGAAGTTGGCAAGCTTGGCCGCGGCGGTCGGCTTGTCGGTCTGGTCGAGCGCCGCCAGTTCGGCGGCAAGACGATCCATGGCCGCCTCGTAGATCTGCCGTTCGGAAAAGCTCTGGTCCGGCTGTCCCGCGTTGCGGTGCAGGTCGCGCACCACCTCGGCGATCGCCAGCGGGTCGCCGGAGTTGATCTTCTGCTCGTATTCCTGGGCGCGGCGCGACCACATCGTGCGCTTGATGCGGGCGCGGCCTTTCAGCACCGCCAGCGCCTCGTCGAACATCTTGCGCGTGGCGAGCTTGCGCAGCCCCGCGCTGCGCGCCTTGGCGACCGGGACGCGCAGGGTCATGCGGTTTTCCTCGAACGTGATGTGGATCAGTTCGAGCTTGTGGCCGGCGATCTCCTCGACCGCGATCTTCTCCACCTTGCCCACGCCATGGGTCGGATAGACGACGTGATCGCCCTCCACGAATACCTCGGCCTTGGCCGGCAGGCGCGGCGGCGGGGGGGAGGGCGGGCCGTCGTCGTCCTCGTCCTCCTCGTCGATCTCCTCGGGCGCGGTCCGGGCGGCCGGCTTCGGTCCGGCGTCTGCCGGATCGGTGGTGGCCGGATCGGTGGTGGCCGGCGCGGGATCGGCGGCC
>NZ_BANB01000122.1 GCF_000964365.1 Acidisphaera rubrifaciens HS-AP3
CGAAGCTGGGTCCGGCCGGCGGCGCGGCGCAGGCAGCGAGCGACGCGACGGCCGTCAGGCAGACGAACGGGGCTGCGGTCCGCCGCCGGCGCGGCGGGCGGGGCGGGTGGCACAAACGGGGCATCGGCGGCACTCCGGACATCGCGGGCGGTGGAATATACACCAGCGGCGCCCATCGGTCGTGCTGACCGCCCGCCCGGCGCCGATTCGGCAGGCAGCTTACGTGTTTCGTTGCGGCCGCGCGCCCGCGCGCATTAGGATCGTGCAGGATGTGCGCGCCGTGCCGTGAACTCCAGCGACCCATCCGCCGCCACAACTAGCTGGTCGGTCCGTCCGGGGTGGGCGCTCCGGCCGGAACGGGCAGTTCATTCCGGAGGGTCCCGTCTCGTCGACCTTCCGACAGGCAGAGAGGCATGTCGATGCCGAAGGGCACCGTCAAGTGGTTCAATCCGACAAAGGGCTACGGCTTCATCGCTCCTGACACGGGCGGGAAGGATGTGTTCGTCCATATCAGCGCCGTGCAGAAGGCAGGTCTGCGCAGCCTGAATGAAGGGCAGAAGGTCAGTTTCGACATCGAGCAGCAGCAGAACGGCCGGTCGGCGGCCGTCAACCTCTCCGCCGGCGACTGACCGGCGATACGTTCCCGCGGCCCTGGCGCCCCCCTGACGGACGTCCAGTGGCGCGCCATGTGCAAGGCGCCATGCGCACCAAGCCGTGCGGCAGGGCGAAAAGGGGCTTGCTCTGTTGCCCAAGGCGCGGTTTGTGCGCCACATGACCCTGCGGAACGACGTCCGACCAATGGTACAGCTTGATGCCGACGCGATCCGGGACGCCTACCGGCGCTGGGCAGGTATCTATGACGCGACCTTCGGGGCCGTGTCCATGTGGGGGCGCCGCCGCACGGTCGGCCTCGTGAACAGGCTGCCCGGCCGGCACGTGCTGGAAGTCGGCGTCGGCACCGGCCTCGCCTTGCCGCTCTATGACGGCGCCAAGCAGGTCACCGGCATCGACCTCTCGGCCGAGATGCTGGCGCAGGCGCGGCGCAAGGTCCGCGCCCGGGGCCTGAGCCATGTCTGCGCGCTCGAGGAGATGGACGCCGAGGCGATGGACTTCGCCGACGGGTCGTTCGACGTGGCGGCCGCGATGTTCGTGGCATCCGTCGTGCCGCATCCGCGGCGGCTGGTCGCCGAGCTGAAACGGGTGGTCCGGCCCGGCGGGCATATCCTGTTCGTCAACCATTTCTCCGCCAGCGGCGGGGTGCGCCTGATGGCCGAGCGGGCGCTCGCCCCGGCCGCGCGGGCGCTTGGCTGGCACCCGGACTTCCGGGTGGACGAGCTGCTGGCACAGCCGGACGCCGATCGCGCGGTGCTCCGGCCGGTGCCGCCCTTCGGCCTGTTCACCCTGGTCCACCTGCCACGATGACCGGGGCCGGCCGCGCGGGAAGCCGGAGGCCGGTGAGTCAATCGTAATTTCAGCTTCATGACTCTGGGTGCGGTGCGGCAGACAGCTTGATCTGCGCCCCTCCGTCCTGTAGCCCACACCATCGCCGGTGACGAATGGATCATGCCTCCCGAAGCCCTTATCGGCTGGGTGCGGGAAGCGCGGGGCGGACAGACGCATGAAGGGACTTTGGCGACGCTTGGCGGCCGGACTTCTGGGGGTCGCGCCTGTGCTTCTGGGCGGGCTGCCCGCCTGGGCCGCGGATAAATTGCCCGCCGAGGGGCCGGTCCCCTGGGAAATGGGCATGCAACCGGCCGCGAGCCCGGTGAAGGCCGAGATCATCAGCCTCCATCACCTCGTGCTGGTGATCATCACGGCCATTACGCTTCTGGTGGGTGTTCTGCTCGCCGTGGTCATCCTGCGGTTCCGGGCGTCGAAGCATCCGAACCCGTCGCGCACCAGCCACAACACGCTGCTGGAGGTCGCCTGGACGTTGCTTCCGGTGCTGATCCTGATCGTGATCGCCATCCCGTCGTTCCGCCTCGTCTACTACGAGGACCGGACGCGCGACGCGGACCTCACGATCAAGGTCACGGGCCATCAGTGGTACTGGGAATACGCGTATCCCGATAAGGGCAACATCGACTTCAACAGCAACCTGGTCCAGGACGAGGATCTCAAGCCCGGCCAGCCGCGGCTGCTGACGGCCGACAACAAGCTGGTGCTGCCGGTCGGCAAGAACGTCCGCATCCTGATCACCAGCGGCGACGTGATCCACAGCTTCTTCATCCCGTCGCTCGGCGTGCAGCGCTACGCGATCCCGGGGCGGATGATCGAGACATGGGTCCGCATCGATCACCCCGGCATCTTCTACGGCGAATGCAATCAGGTCTGCGGCATGAACCACAGCCGCATGCCGATCGAGATCGAGGGGGTCGACCCGAAGCAGTTCGACGCCTGGCTGACCGAGGCAAAGACCAAATATGCAGCGGATGCGGGGCCGGCGCTGCAACCCGCCCGTGAACTGACGGGCGGCGTCCGGCAAGTCGCCGACGCAGGCCGCTGAGGACAAGACCGGCAACAAGGAATCAGGCAATGTCGGCGACAACACATGACCACGTCCACGACCATCACGACCACAAGCCGGGCTTCGTGGCGCGCTGGCTGTTCAGCACGAACCACAAGGACATCGGCACCCTCTACCTGATCTTCGCGGTGATCGCCGGCGTGACCGGCGGCATCCTGTCGATGATCATGCGGGCGCAGTTGCAGCACCCGCACGGCACGATCGTCACCAGCGGTCAGGAGTGGAACACGATCGTGACGGCCCACGGGCTGATCATGATCTTCTTCACCGTGATGCCGGCGATGATCGGCGGGTTCGGCAACTGGTTCATCCCGCTGATGATCGGCGCGCCGGACATGGCGTTCCCCCGCCTGAACAACATCAGCTTCTGGCTGCTGCCGCCGGCCTTCATCCTGGTGATGACCGGCCTGCTGCTCGGCGAGAGCGGCACGGGCTGGACGCTGTATCCGCCGCTGTCGAACTCGATGTACGAGCCCGGCATCGGCATGGACTGCACGCTGTTCGCCCTGCACCTCGCGGGCGCGTCGTCGCTGCTGGGATCGATCAACTTCATCACGACGATCTTCAACATGCGCGCCCCCGGGATGACGCTGCACAAGATGCCGCTGTTCATCTGGTCGGAGCTGGTGACGGCGTTCCTGCTGGTGCTGGCGGTGCCGGTGCTGGCCGGTGCCATCACCATGCTGATCTGCGACCGTAACTTCGGCACGGCGTTCTTCGACCCGGCCGGCGGCGGCGACCCGGTGCTGTTCCAGCACCTGTTCTGGTTCTTCGGTCACCCCGAGGTCTACATCATGATCCTGCCGGGCTTCGGGATCATCAGCCACGTTATCTCGACCTTCAGCCGCAAGCCGGTGTTCGGCTATCTCGGCATGGCCTACGCGATGGTGGCGATCGGCGTGGTCGGGTTCGTCGTGTGGGCGCACCACATGTTCGTCTCCGGCATCGACGTCGATACCCGCGCCTACTTCATGGCGGCGACGCTGGTGATCGCGGTGCCGACCGGCATCAAGATCTTCTCCTGGATCGCCACGATGTGGGGCGGGGCGATCGAGCTGACGGTGCCGATGCTGTGGGCGATCGGCTTCATCTTCCTGTTCACCATCGGCGGCGTGACGGGTGTCGTGCTGGCCAATGCCGGCATCGACCAGATCGTGCACAACACCTACTACGTGATCGCGCACTTCCACTACGTGCTGTCGCTGGGCGCGGTGTTCTCGATCTTCGCCGGCTTCTACTACTGGATCGGCAAGATGTCGGGCCATCAGTACCCGGAGTTCTGGGGCAAGGTGCATTTCTGGATGACCTTCGTGGGCGTGAACCTCACGTTCTTCCCGATGCACTTCCTCGGTCTTGCCGGCATGCCGCGCCGCTATCCGGACTATCCGGAGGCGTTCGCCGGCTGGAACGCGGTGTCCTCGTTCGGCGCCTATCTGTCGGGCCTGTCGGTGCTGGTGTTCCTCTATGTCTGCTACCGGACCTTCACCTCGACCGAGAAGCTGGCGCCCAACTACTGGGGCGAGGGTGCGACGACGCTGGAATGGACGGTGTCCTCCCCGCCGCCGTTCCACACCTTCGAGGAACTGCCACGGATCCGCTGATACATGTCTGACGCTTCATTCAGCCTGCCGGCCGGCGGTCCCCACACGGGGGCCGTCGCGCCGATGGCGGGCGGCTCCGCGGTCGCCGACTGGATCAACCTGCTCAAGCCGCGGGTGGTCGTGCTGGTGGTCTTCACGGGCGTGATCGGCCTGATGGTCGCGCCCGGCCATCTCAACCCGGTGCTCGCGTTCACGGCGATCCTCGCGATCGCGGTGGCGGCGGGTGCGGCGGGTGCGCTCAACATGTGGTACGAGCGGGATATCGACGCGCTGATGCGCCGGACCCGCAACCGGCCAATCCCCGCCGGGCGGATCGAGCCGGATGCCGCGCTGAGCTACGGCATCTTCCTGTCCGTGGCCTCGGTCGTGGTCATGGGTCTGGCGACGAACATGGTGGCGGCGGTCGCGCTGGCCGTGTCCATCGCATTCTATGTCCTGGTCTACACCGTCTGGCTGAAGCGACGGACGGCGCAGAACATCGTCATCGGCGGTGCTGCCGGCGCCTTCCCGCCGGTGATCGGCTGGGCTGCCGTGACGGGCCATATCGGCCTGCTGCCGGTGCTGCTGTTCGCGATCGTGTTCCTGTGGACCCCGCCGCATTTCTGGTCGCTCGCGCTGTTCGCCGAGATCGACTACGCGCGGGCGGGCGTCCCCATGCTGCCCGTGGTCGCCGGGCCGCGGCACACCCGCTGGCAGATCATGCTGTATACGCTGCTGCTGGTCGCGGTCTCGCTGCTGCCCTGGGCGCTGCACGTGGCCGGACCGATCTACGGCGCGGCGGCCGCGGTGCTGGGCGCGGGCTATATCGTCGCCTCCTGGCGGGTGCTGCGCGACGCACAGGATGCGGGCGGCCACAGCCTGACGCGCGACGCCCCGGCCAAGGCCGCGTTCCGCTACTCGCTGCTGTATCTGGCCCTGCTGTTCGCCGCCGTGCCGCTCGACGCGGCGTTCCGCTGATGGCACCGGACCATCTGTCGCGGACAGACAGCGACGAACTCGCTCGCCGCCGCCGTGGCCGCAACTGGGCGATCTTTGCGGTCCTCGTGGCGGTGATGGTGCTCTTCTACGCCATCACCGTCGTCAAGATGATGCGTATCTGAGGCATCGGGCGACGCCATGACGGCGCGCGGACGCGGAAATGCCTGGTGGGGGTTGGCGGTCGTCGCCGTCATCGTGGCGATGGTTGGCGCATCCTTCGCCGCGGTGCCGCTCTATCGCATCTTCTGCGCGGTGACCGGCTATGCCGGCACCCCGAACACGACCGAGGCCGCCGCCCCGGGTGCGACCGGACAGACCATCACGGTCCGCTTCAATGCGGAGACCAACGGCAACCTGCCCTGGCGCTTCTCCCCGGTGCAGGCCAAGGTGACCCTGCCGCTGGGCGAGGAGCAGATCGCCTTTTATCAGGCACGCAACCTTGCCGCCGAGCCGGTGACCGGCATCGCCGTCTACAACGTGACGCCGGAGAAGGTGGGCAAGTATTTCCACAAGACGGCCTGCTTCTGCTTCAACCAGCAGACGCTGGCACCGGGCCAGCAGATGCAGTTTCCGCTGTCCTTCTGGGTCGATCCGGCGATCGCGTCCGATCCCAACACCTCGGACGTCCACGTCATCACGCTGAGCTACACGTTTTCCCGGACGCTGGAGGATCTGGCGAAATCCGGCCTGCTGGCCAAGGCCGGCCCGCATGTCGGGGCCATGGCGCCGCGTCCCGAATAGCGGCGGCGCTGCGGCTTACCGCGCGGCCCCCATGACCCAGGCGAGCACGCCCTTTTGCGCGTGCAGCCGGTTTTCCGCCTCGTCGAACACGACCGATTGCGGCCCGTCGATCACCTCGGCCGTCACCTCCTCGCCCCGGTGGGCGGGAAGGCAGTGCATGAACAGCGCATCCGGCGCGGCGCGCGCCATCAGCGCCGCATCGACGCTATAGGGCACCAGCAGGGCATGCCGAGCGGCATCCGGCGGGTCGGACATGCTGATCCACGTGTCGGTCACGACGCAGCGCGCGCCGGCCACCGCGTCTTCCGCCCGGTCGTGCAGGCTGACGGCGGCGCCCTCCGCCCGCGCCCAGTCGATGACGGCGGGGGAGGGACGCAGGGATGCCGGTGTCGCGAGCCGCAGGGTGAAGCCGAACCGGGCCGCTGCCTCGATCCAGCTATGCGCCACGTTGTTGCCGTCGCCGCACCACGCCACGATCTGCCCGGCGATCGGGCCGCGATGCTCCTCGAACGTCAGGATGTCGGCCATCAGCTGGCAGGGGTGGGACGTATCCGTCAGCCCGTTGATCACCGGCACCGTCGCGTGGCGCGCCAGCTCGTGCAGCATGTCGGTCCGGGCGGTACGCAGCATGATCGCGTCCACGTAGCGCGACAGCACGCGCGCCGTGTCGGCCGCGGTTTCCCCGCGGCCGATCTGCATGTCGCGCGACGACAGCACCACGACGTCGCCGCCGAGCTGGCGCATCGCCACCTCGAAACTGACCCGGGTGCGGGTGCTGTTCTTCTCGAAGATCAGCGCCAGGGTGCGCCCCGCCAGCGGGCGCGAGGACACGCCCCGCGCCTGCTTGAACCCCACCGCCACGTCCAGCATGTGGCGCAGCACGCCCGGCTCGAAGTCGCGCAGGTCGAGGAAATGCCGCGGCGGCGGCGGCCCTTCCGCCGCCGCGCCGGCCTCGGCGCGGCGTGCCGCTCCCGTCATGGCACGGTGGCCTTGTGCGCGGCGGCACGCACGCGCTCGATCGCGCGCCCGAGCCGGCCGATCGCGTCCTCGATCTCCGCCTCGCTGACGATCAGCGGCGGCGCGAGGCGCAGCACGTTGTCGCCCGCGGTGATCGCCAGCAGCCCTTCCGCGAGGCAGGCCGCCAGCAAGGCGGTGTTCGGTCCGACGCATTTCAGGCCGAGCAGCAGGCCCGCGCCCCGCACCTCGGCTATGACGTCGGGCGCCGGGCCCGTGACGTCGTGCAGCCGCTGCCACAGATGGCGCGCGCGGCGGTCGATGTCGTCCAGATAGCCGGGCGCCAGCACCACGTCGAGCACCGCGCCGGCGGCGGCGCAGGCGAGCGGGGTGCCGCCGAACGTCGTGCCGTGGGTGCCGGCCGTCAGGTGGCGGGCGACCGCCTCGCGCGCGAGGACGGCCCCCATCGGGAAGCCGCCGGCGATCCCCTTGGCCGAGGACAGCACGTCCGGCGCGATGCCCGCCCATTCGTGGGCGAACAGCCGGCCGCTGCGCCCCATGCCGGTCTGCACCTCGTCCATGCCGAGCAGGATGCCGTGCTCGTCGCACAGCGCGCGCAGCTGGCGCAGGAAATCGAGCGTCGCCGGGCGCACGCCGCCCTCGCCCTGCACCGGCTCGACGATGACGCCGGCGGTGTGCGGTCCGATGGCGCGGCGCACGGCGTCGATGTCGTTGAACGCCACGTGGTCGAACCCGTCCACGACCGGGCCGAAGCCTTCCAGGTATTTCGCGTTGCCGGTGGCCGCCAGCATCGCCAGGGTGCGGCCGTGAAAGGCGCCGTGGAAGCAGATGATGCGGTATCGCTCCGGCCGGCCCGTGCCCGCCATCGCGCGGCGGATCATCTTCGTCATGCCCTCGTTCGCCTCGGCGCCCGAATTGCAGAAGAAGACGCTGTCGGCGAAGCTGGCGGCGACAAGGCGTGCCGCCAGGCTCTCCGCCTGCGGCACCCGATAGAGGTTGGACACGTGGATCACCCGCGCCGCCTGCTGCGCGATGGCGGCAACCAGGCCCGGATGGTTATGGCCCACCGAGGAGGTCGCGATGCCGGCGCCGAAATCGAGGAATCGTCGCCCGTCCGTCGTCCACAGCCAGACGCCCTCGCCCCGCTCGAAGGCGAGGTCGGCGCGGTTGTAGGTCGGCATGAGAACGGGAAACATTGACCTGTCAGGTCCCTCTCGCTGGATGACGGCGCATTGTCGGGATCGCGGCGACCTGCGAACGGTCGCAGAATGGTGCATGATCCGCAGCGTCCGCGGCGCTGTCAAACACGGCCCGGCGCGGTCGGGACGGCGACGGTGACCGGCGATGGGGGGACAGCGATCCCGGATGCCGCGTCGCTGCGCGCGGCGGCGCTGCAGTATGTCGCCCGCTATGCCGCGACGGCCGCGGGCGTGCGCCGCGTGCTCGACCGGCGGATCGACCGGGCGGCGCGGATGGTC
>NZ_BANB01000121.1 GCF_000964365.1 Acidisphaera rubrifaciens HS-AP3
TCGCGAGGTTGTCGGGATTGCCCGGCTGATTGCCCGCCGTCGCCGCGTTGGCACGGTTCAGCGCGTCCAGCACCACCGGATCGGCCAGCGACGGATCGGGATCGCCGTCCCAGTACAGCGACAGATGCGGCGCCATGGCGGCCAGCAGCGCCGGCGTCATGCCGAAAATGTTGCCCATCTCCTCGATGTCGCGGATCGGCGTGCCGGGCGGCCCCCAGACGAGACCTGCCGCCCGGTACTGCGGCGCCTTCGCCCCGTTCGGCGAGGGGCGCCGGTTCGGGCTGCGCCAGTCCACGATCGCGGCCGCCAGCGAGACCGCACGCATCTTGCCCAGGCCGAGCGCCTGCAGCAGCCCCTGCAGCAGCGCCGGGTCCGCGAGGTTGGGATTGATGCGCCCCGACTGATCCTCCAGCCGCAGATCGACCACCGAGGCGCCGACGCGGATGCGCTGCACCCCGCTCAGCGGCCAGTGGAAGCGGCCGGCATCCAGCAGGTGAAACACCGCCTCGTACACCGCCCCGTCGGCCGCCGCCTCGGCCACCGCGTCGTTGCGCAGGTTGGCGGCCAGCCGCGCCTCGGTCCGCGCCGCGAGCGTCAGCTGCGTGCCGACCAGGGAAAACAGCGTCAGCGTCCACAGCACGATCAGCAGCGCGAAGCCGCGCTCGCCGCGCCGGGGGGGCGTCACGGCCCGATATACCGGTGGCGCAGCCGCGCCGTGGGATCGGCCGATCCGCTGGCCGGCAGGAATTGCAGGTCGGTCTGCACGCGCGCCGCGTTCGGCAGCCCCTCGCGCAGATCCTCGGTCAGCGCGCGGGCGTCGCGGGCGTCGTGGATGACATGCGGGGTCAGCAGCACCAGCAGCTCCGTCCGGGTGCGCTCGTTGTTCTGCGCGCCGGCGAGGAAGCCGATCAGCGGGATGTCCTTCAGCCACGGTATGCCGCGGTTCTCACGCGAATCGTTGTCGCTGATCAGGCCGGCAAGACCGATCGTCTGCCCGTCCTGCACCACCACGCGCGACTGCACCGCGCGCTCGCTGAAGGTGGGCGAATCGAGATTGCCGGAGGTCTGCGACGACACGCCGCTCACCTCCTGCGCGATGTCGAGGGTGACGAGGCCGTTGCTGTTCACCCGCGGCGTCACCTGCATGATCACGCCCGTCTCGCGGTAGTCGATCGTGCTGACCAGCGGTGCGCCGGTGGTCAGCGTGCTCTGCGCGCTGCCGGTCTGATAGGGCACGAGATTGCCCACCTGCAGCCGCGCCGGCTGGTCGTCGAGCACCATCAGCTGCGGCGAGGACAGCACGTTGACCTTCGTCACGTCCTGCAGCGCCTGCAGGGTGAAACCCTTGCCGCTGCGGCCGCCGATGTTGAAGCCGGGCACCAGCTGCGAGAACGTGTTGAACGCCGTGCCGTAGCTCAGCGCCGCGTTGATGCCCTGGTTGAAGAAGAACTGCGTGCCGAACTGCAGGTTGTCGTTGAGGTCGACCTCGGCGATCACCGCGTCGATACGCACCTGCAGCGGCAGGATGTCCACCTTGTTCAGCATCGACTCCATCGTCGCGACTTCCTGGATCGTGCCGTACAGCAGGA
>NZ_BANB01000120.1 GCF_000964365.1 Acidisphaera rubrifaciens HS-AP3
GGCCGCGGCGGCCCTGCTCGCGCGCTATCCGGGCGTGGACCTGCCCATCTGCCGCGCGGTCGCCGACCTGCTGGCCGGGCGCATCACGCTGGACGAGGCGGCGGGGCGCCTGCTTGCCCGGCCGCGCCGCGACGAGTAGCGCGGCGCCGGTCAGAGGGCGTAAGGGGCGGGAATGCTGCGCGGTATCCTGACGGTCGGTAGCTGGACGATGGCCAGCCGCCTGCTCGGCTTCGCCCGCGACATCCTGATCGCGGCGTTCGCCGGCACCGGCCCGGTGGCGGACGCCTTCTTCGTCGCCAACAAGCTGCCCAACCTGTTCCGCCGCCTGTTCGGCGAGGGCGCGTTCAACGCCGCCTTCGTGCCCGAGTTCTCCGGCCTGCTGGCGGCCGAGGGGCGCCCCGCCGCCGAGCAGTTCGCCACCGAGGCGATCGGGGTGATGACGTTCTGGCTCGGCCTGCTGACGGTGCTGGGCGAGATCTTCATGCCGGCGCTGCTGGTGGTCCTGGCGCCGGGCTTCGCCGAAGTGCCGGCGAAGTTCGCGCTGGCGGTGACGCTGACGCGGATCACCTATCCGTATCTGCTGCTGATCTGTCTGGCGGCGCTGTTGTCGGGGGTGCTGAACGGGCTGCACCGCTTCGCGGCGGCGGCGGCGGCGCCGCTGCTGTACAATACGGTTTCGATCCTGGCGATGCTGTTGCTGACGCCGCACGTGCCCACGGTGGGGCACGCGCTGGCCTGGGGCGTGTCGATCTCGGGCGTCCTGCAGCTTGCCCTGCTGGCGGTCGCGGTGCGCCGGGCGGGCATCCGGCTCTACGTGCCGCGCCCGCGCCTGACGCCGCGCATGCGGCTGCTGCTGCGGCGCATGGGGCCGGGGCTGATCGGCGCCGGCGCGACGCAGCTCAATCAGGCGGTGGACGTCATCATCGCCAGCCTGCTGCCGGCCGGCACCGTGTCGCTGCTTTATTACGCGGAGCGGGTGTACCAGCTTCCGCTCGGCACGATCGGGGTGGCGGTGGGCACCGCGATCCTGCCCGTGCTGTCGCGGCAGGTGCGTGGCGGCGAGGCGGCGGCGGCGGTCGATACGCTGAACCGGGCGCTGGAGTTCGCGCTGTTCCTGACCATTCCGGCGGCCCTGGCGCTCGCGATCAGCGCCGAGCCGATCATGTGGGTGCTGTTCGGACGCGGCGCCTTCACCCATGCCAACGCGGTGCTCTCGGCGCAGGCGCTGGCGGCCTACGCGCTCGGTCTGCCGGCTTATGTGCTGCTGAAGGTGCTGGCGCCGGCCTTCTTCGCGCGGGGCGACACGGCGACGCCGGTCAAGGTCGGCATGGCGACGCTCGCGCTCAATCTCGCGCTCAACCTCGCGCTGATGGTGCCGCTGCGCCATGTCGGGCCGCCGCTCGCGACCAGCCTCGCGGCGTGGTTCAACGCCTGCGCGCTGGCGGTGATGCTGCGCCGGCGAGGGTTTCTCGTGACCGATGCGCAGCTGCGCCGCCGGGTGCCGCGCGTGGTGCTGGCGGCGGCGGCGATGGGCGCCACGCTCGCGCTGATACAGGGACCGCTGTTCGCGCATGCCGACCTGGCCCGCGGCCTGCGCTGGGTCGCCCTCGCCGCGCTGGTCGCATCGGGCGGCGTCGCCTACGCGGTCGCCGGACAGGCGCTGGGCGGCTTCGACCTGCGCGCGATGGTGCCGCGGCGGCTTACTCGGTCGGCAAGGGTCACACCCCCGGCTGCTGGCGCCACCAAGCAGGCACCGCTACACTGACGACAGTTCGGAGATCACGGGCGTGCATGAGGTCGCGGACAAGGAAGCCCGGGAGCGCCTCCCCGACCTGCTCGACGAGGTGCAAAACGGCGGCGAGATCGTGATCACGCGCGACGGCCGGCCCGTGGCGCGGCTCGTGGGTCCGGCGCATGCCTTCGATCGTGACCGGGCCGCCCGGGCGGCGGAGGGGCTGTTGTCGGCCGGTGCGGGCCTCAGCCTGGACGGCCTGAGCATAGGCGAATTGATCGCCGAGGGACGCCGGTTCTGAGCTTCGTGCTCGACAACTCCGTCGCGATGACGTGGTGCTTCGGGGACGAGCTGACGCCGGCAACACGGATGCTGCTGCAACGGACAGTGGAGCGTGGTGCGCACGCCCCGTCGCTCTGGCCCATCGAGGCGGCCAATGTGCTGATCGCGGCCCAGCGCCGCGCCCGTATCGAGCCTTCGAAAAGGCGGGAGCTGCTCGGCTTCCTTGCCGAACTGCCGGTTGTGATCGACCCCGGAACCGCGTCCCACGCGTGGCATGCCGCCAGCGACTTTGCCGACGCCTTCGCCTTGTCGGTGTATGACGCCTGCTACCTGGAGCTTGCCAAGCGGCTCGGTCTGCCGCTCGGAACGCTGGATCATCGACTGGCGTCCGCGGCGAGGTGCCTGGACGTGCGCATCCTGCCCGACTGACCTTGCCCTGAGGGGCGTCGGCATGACACTTGGCGGCCATGCAGCGCATTTTTTCCGGCATCCAGCCGTCCGGTATCCCGACGCTCGGCAACTATCTCGGCGCGATCCGCAACTGGGTGGCGCTGCAGGCGGACCATGACTGCCTCTGGTGCATCGTGGACCTGCACGCGATCACCGTGTGGCAGGAGCCGGCCGAGCTGACGCGGGCGACGCGCGAGATGGCGGCGACGCTGCTGGCCTGCGGGATCGACCCGGCCCGGCATGTGCTGTTCCTGCAGTCCTCGGTCCCGGCGCATGCGCGGCTGGCCTGGATCTTCAACTGCGTCGCCCGCCTCGGCTGGCTCAACCGGATGACGCAGTTCAAGGACAAGGCGGGGCGCGACCGCGAGGCGGCGTCGACCGGCCTGTACGTCTATCCGAACCTGATGGCGGCCGACATCCATGCCTATCACGCGACGCGGGTGCCGGTGGGCGACGATCAGCGCCAGCATCTGGAGCTGGCCAACGACATCGGCGAGAAGTTCAACCATGACTACGGTACCGATTTCTTCCCGCGGATCGAGCCGCTGATCCTGGGGCCCGCCGCGCGGGTGATGAGCCTGCGCGACGGGACGAAGAAGATGTCCAAGAGCGATCCGTCCGATCAGAGCCGGATCAACCTGAACGACGACGCCGAGGCGATCGCGCAAAAGATACGGCGCGCCAAGACCGATCCCGAGCCGCTGCCGTCCGAGCCGGCGGGGCTGGAGGGCCGGCCGGAGGCGCGCAACCTCGTCGGCATCCTGGCGGCGCTGACCGGCACCGACCTGGCCGGGGTGCTGCGGGCGCATGGCGGACAGGGGTTCGGCGCGTTCAAGGGGACGCTGGCCGACGCGCTGGTGGCGACGCTCGGCCCGATCGCGGCGGAGACCCGGCGGCTCCTGGGCGATCCCGGGGCGCTGGACGCCATCCTGCGCGACGGGGCGGCGCGGGCGGCGGCGGTCGCGGACCCGATCGTGGCCGAGGCGGAGCGGCTGGTCGGCTTTCTCCGCCTGCGGCAGGCCTGAACAGGAGACGGACGCGATGGACATCGAGGAATTGGCGGCGATGCTGCGCGAGCGGGTCGAGTCGGCCGTCGCGCGCGGGGCGCCGACACCCACCAAGCGGGCGGCATTCGACCTCGGGCCGGCGGGGACGCTGATGCTCGACGGCACGGCGCGGCCGCCCGTGGTCGCGACGGGAGCCGGCGGGGCGGCGGACTGCACGCTGACGCTGTCGGCCGGCGATCTGGCGGCGATTCTCGGCGGCGAGCTTGATCCGACGGGCGCTTTCATGACCGGGCGGCTGAAGATTGCCGGCGATACCGGTCTGGCGATGCAACTCGCGACGCTTATGGGCTAGCATCCGGGCAGAAACCCGCCCCGGCGCGTCGCCGGCCCTTGAACCGGGGGGCGTTTTGGGGATTGATGCGCCGCACGCAAACGGACGGGCTGCATGGACACGCACGCACATACGGAACCCGCAATCGTCGGGTCGGGGGTGAAGAACCCCTATCACCTGGTCGAACCGAGCCCGTGGCCGATCATCGGCTCGCTAGGCGGGTTCTGCCTGGTCTTCGGCATCATCCTCGCCGCGCATTTCGGCAGCTATCTGCTGCTGGGCATCGGCGTGGTGCTGATCGCGGCGACGATGGTCGGCTGGTGGCGGGCGGTCCTGTCCGAGAGCCGGGTGCCCGGCCTGCATTCCAAGCTGGTGCAGCTTGGCATGCGCTACGGGATGATGCTGTTCATCACCAGCGAGGTGCTGTTCTTCGTCAGCTTCTTCTGGGCGTGGTTCAACTTCGCGATCTACCCCGACAACGTGGCGGGGCAGACCACGCCGATGTGGCCGCCGTCCGGGGTAAAGACGTTCGACCCCTTCCACCTGCCGTTCCTGAACACGATGCTCCTGCTGCTGTCGGGCACCACGATCACCTGGGCGCATCACAGCCTGCTGGAGCGCGACAAGCGCGGTCTGGTGATGGGGCTGGGCCTGACGGTGCTGCTCGGCATGACCTTCACGATGTGTCAGGCGATCGAGTATTCGGACGCACCGTTCAAGTTCGTCGGCGGCGGCATCTACCCGTCGGTGTTCTTCCTGGCGACGGGCTTCCACGGTTTCCACGTGATCGTCGGCACGATCTTCCTGATCGTCTGCTGGTTCCGCGCCCGCAGCGACGACTTCACGGTGGAGCGTCATTTCGGCTTCGAGGCGGCGGCCTGGTACTGGCACTTCGTCGACGTCGTGTGGCTGTTCTTGTTCGTCTGCATCTACTACTTCGGCGCCGGCCCGATCGAGGCGCATATCGGCGGCTGACGTGACGACGGCCGGGAGGGCGGCCCCACACCGGGGCCGCCTGTCCCGCCTCGCCGGCCCGGCGGTCATGACCGCCGTGATGCTGGCCATCCTGATCTCCCTCGGCGTCTGGCAGGTCCACCGGCTGCACTGGAAGCGCGGCATCCTTGCCGCGATCGACCATGCCGAGCAGACCGCGCCGATCCCGCTGCCCGCCGACCCCACTCCGTTCGCCAAAGTCGAGGTCACCGGCACCTATATGCCCGGTAGCGGCGCCCGCTACGGCGCCGAGGTGCGCGACACACGCGCCGGGCCGACGCTGGGTGAACAGGTGCTCGGCGTGCTTCGCCGCCCCAGCGCGCCGCCGCTGCTGGTCGATCGCGGCTGGGCGCCCGATACGGCGCAGCCGCCGCTGCCGGCGGGCGAGCAGCGTCTGGTGGGCTATGTCCGCGGGGCGGACCGGCCGGGCTGGTTCTCCGCGACGGACGACCGGACGGGACGGCGCTTCTACACGCTGGCGCCGGCGGCGATCGGCCCCGCGCTGGGGGTGCCGGACGTCGCGCCCTATACCCTGGTGCTGCTGGGCCGGCCGGAGTCCGGGGTGTGGCCGGCGCCGGCCGAGCATCTGCCGCGGCCGCCGAACGACCATCTGAACTACGCCCTGACATGGTTCGGCCTCGCCGCCATCCTGGCGGTGGTGTTCATCCTCTATGCACGGAAGGCGCTGCGGGCATGAACGCGGACGTATTACCGGCGGCCGGGACGGCGCTCGCCCGTCTGGTCGCCCGCTTCGCGCGGATCGCGACGGTTGGCGAGGCCGGCGCGATGCTGCACTGGGACGCGGCGGCGGTGATGCCGCCCGGCGGCGCCGCGGCGCGGGGCGACCAGCTCGCGGTGCTGGCGGGGCTGGGGCACGAGCTGCTGGTCGATCCGGCGATGGCCGACGACCTCGATGCCGCCGAGGCGACGCCCCCCGCCGATCCCTGGGCCGCGGCCAATCTGCGCCTGATGCGCCACGCGCATACCCGCGCGACCGCCCTGCCCCTGTCGCTGGTCGAGGCGCAGGCCCGGGCCAACGCGGCGTGCGAGACGATCTGGCGGCAGGCCCGGCGGGACAGCGACTTCGAAGCCGTGCGGCCGGCGCTGACCGAGGTCGTGCGGCTGGTGCGCGAGACGGCGACGGCGCTGGCCCCGGCGCTCGGCCTGTCGCCGTATGACGCGCTGATGGACGGGTTCCAGCGCGGCATCGGGGCGGCCGACGTGGCGCCGGTGTTCGACGCATACGAGCGCTTCCTCGCCGACGCGCTGCCGGCGGCGGAGGCGCGCGCCGCGGCAGCGCCGCCGGCCGTCCCGTCCGGCCCGTTTCCCGCCGCCGCGCAGGAGGCGCTGTGCCGCGAGCTGTCGGCGCGGGCGGGACTGGATTACGGGCACGCCCGGCTCGACCGCTCCGCGCATCCGTTCTGCGGCGGCACGCCGACCGACGTGCGCATCACCACCCGCTATGACGAGGCCGATTTCGCGGGCGCCCTGCTCGGCGTGCTGCACGAGACGGGCCATGCGCTGTACGAGCGCGGACTGCCGGCCGCATGGCGGCGCCAGCCGGTGGGCGAGGCGGCGGGGATGGCGGCGCATGAGAGCCAGTCGCTGCTGATCGAGATGCAGGCCTGCCGGTCCGACGCCTATCTGTCATTCCTCGGCCCGCGCCTGCACGCGGCGTTCGGCGGCGATGCCGCGCCCTATGCGCCGGACAACCTCGCGCGGCTGTGGCGGCGGGTGGCGCGCGGGCATATCCGCGTCGATGCCGACGAGATGACCTATCCGGCGCACGTCATCCTGCGCTTCCGGCTGGAACAGGCGCTGATCGCGGGCGATCTCGCGGTCGCCGACCTGCCCGGCGCGTGGGCGGAGGGCATTCGCGCGCTGCTCGGCCTCGTGCCGCCGGACGACGCGCGCGGGTGCCTGCAGGACATTCACTGGTACGACGGGGCGTTCGGGTATTTCCCGAGCTATACGCTCGGCGCCATGGCGGCGGCGCAGCTGATGGCGGCGGCGCGGCGCGACGTGCCGGCGGTCGATCAGGCGCTTGCCGAGGGCGACCACGCCCCCCTGCTCCGCTGGCTGCGCACGCATGTGCACGGCAAGGGCAGCCTGCTCGGCTTCAACGACCTGCTGCGGGAGGCGACGGGCCGGCCGCTCGACCCGCAGGACTTCCTGACCCATCTGCGCCGGCGCTATCTCGCGTGAGACATCCGTGCCGATGAAGACACCGCCCCCCGCGCGCCTGCTGGCGGCCGCCCTCCCCATCATCCTGCCGCTGGCGCTCGGCGCCTGCGCGCATCATCGCCCGGCCACCACCCCCGTCGCCGGCACCAGGCCGGTGCCACGCACCGGCGGCCCGGACGGCGGATGGTCGGGCACCAGCACCCGCTTCCAGGCCGACAGCCGCAGCTGCCCCAACCCGGGGCTGGTCAGCACGCAGGTATTCGACCGGCAGTTTCAGCTCCGCTGGGGCAATCGCGGGTCCGACCTCAGTGCCAGCATCCAGCCCGACGGGTCGATCATCGGCGGCGCCGGCGACGTGACCCTGTCGGGGAAATACACCGCCGAGCGCATCACCGTGGACGCGACCACCGATGCCTGCGGGCTGCACTATACGCTGCACCGCAGCAACTGATCGACAAATCTGCACGAAATTACATGAAACGGAGACATTCAGCCCCTTGCGACGCTGCCGGGGGTGGCACAAAGAGTTGCCTGCGTATGTTTCCCACGAGGATCAAATGAAAACCCTTCTGCGCCTGGGCACTGCCCTGGTTCTGTGCGGCGCGATCGCCGCGTGCTCCAGCCCGAAGCCGGCGCCGGTTCCCGCCGCGCCCGTCGCCGCCGTGCCGACCACGCCCCCGCCGCCGCCCACCACATTCGACGGCACCTATCGCGGCCTGATGACCCGCGTGCGGATGGCGAGCAAAAGCCATGCCTGTCCCCGCAGCCACGCCATGACGCTGATGATCGCCAACGGCACGTTCAGCTACAAGATGAGCAAGTCGACGACGTTCGATGGCACGCTTGCCGCCGACGGCAGCTTCACCGCCGCCGCGGGCGACATGACGATGAAGGGCATGGCGGCCGAGAAGATGGTCACCGGCACGCTCGACGGCGAGAACTGCGGCTACACGTTCAACCTGAAGAAGCGCGGCTGACGTTGATGCAGGGCCGGTCCGCGCGCTATGCCGCCGGGCCGGCCCACCCATCCACCCCGACCCGTCCGACCGACGCCGCCGGCTGAAGGGAGCGCGCATGCGCTATGTCTCCACCCGCGGCGAGGCTCCCGTCCGCGATTTCGCGGGCGTGCTGCTGGCCGGGCTCGCCGAGGATGGCGGGCTCTATGTTCCCGAATCCTGGCCGTCGTTCGACGCCGCTACGTGGCGCGTGCTGCGCGGGCGGCCCTATGCGGAGATCGCGACGGCGGTCATGCGGCCGTATGTCGGCGACGCGATCGATCCCGACACGTTCGCCGCGCTCTGCCGCGAGACCTATGACGGGTTCGGCCATGCCGCCGTGGTGCCGCTGGTCCAGACCGCGCCCGCCACCTTCGTGCAGGAGCTGTTCCACGGCCCGACGCTGGCGTTCAAGGACCTCGCGCTGCAACTCGTCGGCCGGCTGTTCGACCATGTGCTAAGCCGCGAGGGGCGGCGGATCGCGATCGTGGGCGCGACCTCCGGCGACACCGGATCGGCGGCGATCGCCGCCTGCGCGGGGCGGGCGCGGATCAACATCATGATCCTGCATCCCGACGGACGGACCAGCGCGGTGCAGCGGCGGCAGATGACGACGGTGGACGCGGCGAACGTGCGCAACGTCGCGGTGGCCGGCACCTTCGACGACTGTCAGGACCTGGTGAAGGCGATGTTCGCCGACGCGCCGTTCCGCGACGAGATGGCGCTGTCGGCGGTCAATTCGATCAACTGGGCGCGCATCGCGGCGCAGATCCCCTATTACGCCGCCGCCGCCCTGGCGCTCGGCGCGCCGGACCGGCCGGTGGACGTGGCGGTGCCCACCGGCAATTTCGGCAACGTGCTGGCGGCCTGGGCGGCGTCGCGCATGGGGCTGCCGATCGAGCGGCTGATCGTGGGCTCGAACCGCAACGACATCCTCGTCCGCTTCCTCGACGCCAACGACATGAGCGCCCGCCCGGTCGAGCCGAGCTTGTCGCCGAGCATGGACATCCAGGTCAGCTCCAATTTCGAACGCCTGCTGTTCGAGCTGCTGGACCGCGACGCGGCGGCGACGGCCGGGCTGATGCGGGCCTTCCGCGCGACGGGACGCATGCCGGTGCCGGACGCGGCGTGGCGGCGGGCGACCGCGCGGTTCATGGGCTTCCGTCTCGATGACGCCGGCACGACGGCGGCGATGGCGGCGGCGTGGCGGGAGAGCGGCTATCTCGCCGATCCGCACACCGCGGTCGGCCTTGCCGCGGCGGCGCGCCATGCCCGGCCGGGGGTGCCGGTCATCGTCGCCGGTACGGCGCACCCGGCCAAGTTCCCCGATGCGGTCGAAGCGGCCACCGGCATCCGCCCCGCCCTGCCGGCGGCGCTCGCCGACCTGTTCGAGCGCGAGGAGCACTACATCCGCCTGCCGGCCGAGCTGGCGCCGCTGCAGAGCGAGCTGCGCGCCCTGGTCGGCCGCAACCGGCACGGCTGAGGCGCCCGACGGCGCGCGGGGCGGCGCGCGGGACGGCGCGCGCCCCCGTTATGCGGCGGGCCTGTTCGCCCGGCGCCTTGCGCCTTACATATCCGGCATGAGCCAGACCGATCCCGAGCACGGCGGCGCGATCCGCGTCAGCCGCCTTCCCTCCGGCCTGACCGTCGTGACCGAGCGCATGGACCGGGTCGAGACCGTGTCCTTCGGCGCCTATGTCGCGACCGGCACCCGCAACGAGGAGGCGGAGGAGAACGGCGTCTCCCACTTCCTCGAACACATGGCGTTCAAGGGCACCGAACGGCGCAGCGCCGCGGCGATCGCCGAGGAGATGGAAGCCGTGGGCGGGCAGATCAACGCCTACACCGCCCGCGAACAGACCGCCTATTACGCCAAGGTGCTGGCCGACGACACCGCGCTCGCCGTGGACATCATCGGCGACATCCTGACCCACTCGACCTTCGCCGAGGACGAGTTCGAGCGCGAGCGCGGGGTGATCCTGCAGGAGATCGGGCAGGCGAACGACACGCCCGACGACATCATCTTCGATCACTTCCAGGAGATCGCGTATCCGGACCAGCCGATGGGGCGTCCCGTCCTCGGCACCGAGGAACGGATCGCAGCACTGCCCCGGCAGGTGCTGGTGGACTACATGCGCCGGCAGTATTCGACGACCAACACGGTGATCGCCGCCGCCGGCAAGCTGGAACACGCGGCGATCGTCGATCTGGTCGAGCGCCATTTCGCCGACCTGCCGCAGCAGCCGGTCGCACGCTGCCTGCCCGGCTTCTACACCGGCGGCGACCTGCGCGAGGAGCGCGACCTCGATCAGGTGCATGTCGTGCTCGGCTTCCAGGGGCCGGCCTACGACGACGCCGACTATTATCCGATGCTGCTGCTCTCGACCCTGCTCGGCGGCGGGATGTCCTCGCGCCTGTTCCAGGAGATCCGCGAGAAGCGCGGCCTGGTTTATTCGATCTATTCGTTCACCGCGCCATACATGGATGGCGGCCTGTTCGGCATCTATGCCGGCACCGGCGAGGAGCAGGCGGCGACGCTGTTTCCGGTGATGCTCGACGAGCTGGTGAAGGTACAGTCCGGCGTGACCGAGGCGGAGGTCGCGCGGGCGCGCGCCCAGGTGAAGGCGAGCCTGCTGATGTCGCTGGAGAGCACCGGCAGCCGCTGCGAGCAGATCGCCCGGCAGTGGCAGATCTTCGGTCGCATCATCCCGACCGAGGAGACGGTGGCCAAGCTCGCCGCCGTCACCATCGCCGATATCGAGCACGCCGCCCGGCGCGCTTTCCGCAGCCTGCCGACGCTCGCGACAGTCGGGCCGGCGCAGCGCGTGCCCTCGTTCGAAGCCATGCTGGAACGGCTCGGCGAGCGCGTCGCCGCCTGAGGACACGTCATGAACCCGATCGACCTGGTGCAAAGCCTTCTCGGCGCGGCCAAGCGGGCCGGCGCGGATGCCGCCGACGCGGTGTTCGTCTCCGGCGCCTCGCTCTCCGTGCAGCGGCGGCTCGGCAAGACCGAGCATGTGGAGCGGTCGGAAGGCCGCGACCTCGGCCTGCGCGTGTTCGTGGGGCAGCGGGCGGCGATCGTGTCGTCGTCCACGACCGACCCGGCCGGATTCGCCGCGCTGGCGGAACGGGCGGTCGCGATGGCGCGCGTGGTGCCCGAGGACCCGTATGCCTGCCTGTTCGACCCGGTCGCGGTCGAGGATCCGGCGACGCTCGACATCGCGGACGGCGTGGAGCCTGACGCCGCCGCGCTGACGGAGCGGGCGGCGGCGGCGGAGGACGCGGCGCTGTCGGTCGCCGGCATCACCAACACCGAGGGCAGCGAGGCCGGCTTCGGCCGGAGCGAGGCGGTGCTGGCGACCTCGGCCGGCTTCGTCGGCCGCACGGTGCGCTCGTCGCACTCCGTCTCCGCCACGGCGATCGCCGGGACCGGGACGGCGATGCAGCGCGACTACGATTTCCACACCGCCATCTATCTCGCCGACCTGGAGGACGCCGCGTCGATCGGCTTGCGGGCGGCGGAGCGGGCATTGGCGCGGATGAACCCGACCCGCCCGCGCACGGCGCGCGTGCCGGTGGTGCTCGACCCGCGCGTCTCGTCGTCGATGCTCGGTCACCTCGCGGGCGCGATCAACGGCGCGTCGGTCACGCGCGGCACGACCTTCCTCAAGGACGCGCTCGGCACGCGGGTGATGTCGGCCGGCATCCATATCCACGACGATCCCCGCCGGCGGCGCGGGCTGCGCAGCCGCACCTATGACGGCGAAGGCGTGCCGACGGTCCCGCGCGCGATCATCGAGGACGGCGTGCTGACGACGTGGATGCTCGACCTGCGTTCGGCGAAGCAACTGGGCCTGCAAAGCACGGGGCATGCGGCGCGCGGCACCGGCGGCCCGCCCTCGCCCGCGCCCACGAATCTCTACATGGCGGCAGGCCACGTCACGCCGGCGGCGCTGATGGCGGACATCAAGCTCGGCCTGTATGTGACCGAGATGATCGGCATGGGCGTGAACGGCATCACCGGCGACTACAGCCGGGGCGCCGCCGGGTTCATGATCCGCGACGGCGTACTCGCCGAGCCGGTGGCGGAGATCACGATCGCGGGCAATCTGCGCGACATGTTCCTCGCGCTGACACCGGCCAACGATCTCGTGTTCCGTCGCGGCACCGATGCGCCGACCTTGCGCATCGACGGGATGACGATGGCGGGCGCCTGACAGCTCGCCGCCGTCAGTGCGCGTCGGCCCAGGTGCGGCCGGTGCCCGTCTCGACCACCAGCGGGACCGAGAGCGAGGCGGCGCCCTCCATCACGCCGCGCGCCAGCGTCGCCAGTGCCTCGGCATCCCGCTCCGCGACTTCGAACAGCAGCTCGTCGTGAACCTGCAGCAGCAGGCGGCCGGCGAGACCGGATGCGCCGAGCGCGGCGGGCAGGCGGACCATGGCGCGCTTGATGATGTCGGCGGCCCCGCCCTGTAGGGGCGCGTTGATCGCCTGACGCTCCGCATAGCCGCGGCGTGCCGGGTTCTTGTCGCCGATGCCGGCGACCCAGCAGCGCCGGCCGAACGGCGTCAGCACATAGCCGTCGATGCGCGCCTGCTCCTTGGTCCGCTCCATGTAGGCGCGGATTTCCGGATAGCGGGCGAAATACGCGTCGATATAGAAACGCGCCTCGCCCGGCGTGATGCCGAGCTGGCGCGCGAGGCCGAAGCCGCTGATGCCGTAGATGATGCCGAAATTGATCGCCTTGGCGCGGCGGCGGGTCATCGGGTCCATGCCCTGCATCGGGATGCCGAACACCTCGCTCGCGGTGCGGGCGTGGATGTCCTCGCCGCGCGCGAAGCTGTCGCGCAGGGCGGCGATGTCGGCGACATGGGCGAGCAGGCGCAACTCGATCTGCGAATAGTCGGCGGAGACGAGGACGTTGCCGGGCGCGGCGATGAAGGCGTGGCGGATGCGGCTGCCTTCCTCGGTGCGGATCGGGATGTTCTGCAGGTTCGGATCGTTCGACGACAGCCGCCCGGTGGTGGTGATCGCCTGCGCGAAGGACGTGTGCACGCGCCCGGTCTCCGGGTTCACCTCGTCCACCAGGCTGTCGGCGTAGGTGGATTTCAGCTTCGCGAGCTGCCGCCAGTCGAGCACGCGCGCGGGCAGGTCGTGGCCCTGTTCGGCGAGGCCCTGCAGCACCGCCGCGTCCGTGCCATAGGCGCCGGTCTTCATGCGTTTGCCGCCCGGCAGCCCCATTTCGTCGAACAGGACCTCGCCCAGCGCCTTCGGGCTGCCGACGTTGAACGGGTGGCCGGCGAGGGCGTGGATCTCCGCCTCGATCACCGCCATGCGGGCGGCGAAATCGGCGGACATGCGGCGCAGGTCGTCGTGGTCGACCATCACCCCTGCCCGCTCCATCGCCAGCAGCACCGGCGACAGCCGCCGCTCGAGCCGTTCGTAGAGCACGAGCGCGCCCTCCGCGCGCAGGCGCGGACGCAGCGCGTGCCACAGGCGTAGCGCGACATCGGCATCCTCGGCGGCATAGGCGGTCGCCCGCTCGATCGGCACCTGCGCGAAGGGGATGCGGTTGCGGCCTGTGCCGGTCACCTCGTCGTAGCTGATCGGGTTGTGGCCGAGATGCAGGGCGCTCAGCTCGTCGAGCCCGTGCTGATGCAGCCCCGCCTCCAGGCTGTAGGAAATCAGCATCGTGTCGTCGAAGGGCGCGGCGGGCGGGAAGCCGGCGCGGTTCAGCACGGCGACGTCGAACTTCGCGTTGTGGACGACCTTCAGCACGCCGGGATCGGCGAGCAGCGGCCCCAGCAGCGCGATCGCGTCGGCGCGCCGCAGC
>NZ_BANB01000119.1 GCF_000964365.1 Acidisphaera rubrifaciens HS-AP3
TGGACGCCCTCGCCGCCGACCCCGCGCGCCTCGCCCCCGTGACGCTGCGGGCGGTGATGACGCACCTGATCTCGGCCGAGACGCCGGACGATCCGGTCAACGCCGCCCAGCTTGCCCGCTTCGCCGCCGCCTGCGCCCGGCTCCCGCCCGCGCCGCGCAGCATCGCCAACTCGTCCGGCATCTTCCTCGGCCCGGCGGCGCGCTCGGACCTCGCGCGGCCCGGCGCCGCCCTGTACGGCGTCAACCCCACGCCCGGGCAGCCGAACCCGATGCGCGGCGTGGTGCGCCTGACCGCGCCGGTACTCCAGGTGCGCGAGGTCATGGCGGGGGAGACGGTCGGCTACAACGGCATATACCGCGCGACCGGCCGCCGGCGGATCGCGACCGTCAGCGTCGGCTATGCCGATGGCTGGCTGCGCAGCCACTCCGGGCGGGGCCGGGCGTTCTTTGACGGCGAGCCGGTTCCGCTGGTAGGGCGTGTCTCCATGGATCTGACGACCTATGACGTGACCGACGCGCCCGGCGTGGTGCCCGGGAGCCGTCTGGAGCTGCTCGGCCCGCACTGCACGCCCGACGACGCGGCGGCGGCGGCCGGCACGACCGGTTACGAGGTGCTGACCTCGCTCGGCCGGCGCTACGAGCGCATCTACCGCCCCGCGTGACCCCCGTGCTCGACAGCCTCGCCGCCGTCGGCCGGGCGGTGATCGGCGCCTGCCGCGCGACCGGCGCGCTGGCGCTGTTCGCCCTCTCGGGCCTGTCGCACCTGGTGCGGCCGCCCTTCTACGGGCGGATGTTCCTGCGCGCGCTGCTCGACATCGGCTATTTCAGCCTGCCGGTGGTGGCACTCACGGCGCTGTTCACCGGCATGGTGCTGGCGCTGCAATCCTATACCGGCTTCGCCCGCTTCTCGGCCGAGGGCGCGGTCGCCAGCGTCGTGGTGCTGTCGGTCACCCGCGAACTCGGCCCGGTGCTGGCCGGGCTGATGGTCGCCGGCCGGGTCGGCGCGGCGATGGCGGCGGAACTCGGCACGATGCGCGTGACCGATCAGATCGACGCGCTCACCACCCTCTCCACCAACCCGATGAAATACCTCGTCGCCCCGCGCCTGCTGGCGGCGACGGTGGCGCTGCCGCTGCTGGTGGTGGTGGCCGACATCCTCGGCGTGCTCGGCGGCTACATCATCGGCACGCTGAAGCTCGGCTTCAACGCGTCGGAATACCTCGCCCACACGATGGACTTCGTGCAGACGCAGGACGTGGTCTCCGGCCTCGCCAAGGCCGCCGTGTTCGGCTTCCTGATCGCGCTGATGGGCTGCTTCCGCGGCTACAACAGCCGCGGCGGGGCGCAGGGCGTGGGTGCTGCGACGACGGCGGCGGTGGTCAGCGCGTCGATCCTCATCCTCGCCTTCGACTACGTGCTGACCGAGCTGTTCTTCTCGCGATGAGCGGCGACGTCCCGAAGATACGGGTGCGCGGCCTGCGCAAGGCGTTCGGGGCGAAGCGGGTGCTCGACGGCGTCGATCTCGACGTGCCGGCCGGCACCTCGCTCGTCGTCATCGGCGGCTCGGGCACGGGCAAGTCGGTGCTGCTGAAATGCATCCTCGGCCTCATCGTGCCCGACGACGGGGTGATCGAGATCGACGGGCGCGACGTGCTGCGCCTGCCCCGCGCCGAGGCGGAGGCGGTGCGCGCGAAGATCGGCATGCTGTTCCAGAACGGCGCGCTGTTCGACAGCCTGCCGGTCTGGGAGAACGTCGCCTTCGGCCCGCTGGCGCAGCGGCGCGTGACGCGCACGCAGGCCCGGGCGCAGGCGGCGGAGTTCCTCGGCATGGTCGGCCTTGCCGCGAGCGTGGGCGACCTGTCGCCGGCCGAGCTGTCGGGCGGCATGCAGAAGCGCGTCGCCCTCGCCCGCGCGATCGCCGCCCGGCCGGAAATCCTGTTCTTCGACGAACCGACGACCGGGCTCGATCCGATCATGGGGGCGGTGATCGACGGTCTGATCGTCGATTGCGTCAAGCGCCTCGGCAGCACCGCCGTCGCCATCACCCACGACATGGCGAGCGCGCGGCGCATCGGCGACCGGGCGGCGATGCTCAGCCACGGGCGGATCGTCTGGGACGGTCCGGCCGCGTCGCTGATGGACAGCGGCAATGCCGAGGTCGATCAGTTCACCCACGGCCGCCGCGAAGGCCCAATCCAGATGGAACTGCGCCGCTAGGGTGTGCTATAAGCATGTCCATGAGCGACACAGCCGAAAGCCCGATCCGCCGCCTCCTGATGGGGGTGCAGCGCTTCCAGCAGCAGGTGTTCCCCGGTGAACGCGACACGTTCGGCGAACTGGCCGGCGGCCAGAGCCCGCACACGCTGTTCATCGCCTGCGCCGACAGCCGCATCGTGCCGGAGATGATCACCCAGACCGGGCCGGGCGAGCTGTTCGTCGCGCGCAACATCGGCAACATCGTCCCGCCGTATGGGGAGATGCTCGGCGGCGTGTCCGCGATCGTGGAATATGCCTGCATGGCGCTGCGCGTGTCGGAGATCGTCATCTGCGGTCATTCGGACTGCGGCGCGATGAAGGGGCTGCTCGCGGGTCCGGCGGCCACGGAATCGATGCCGACCGTCACGTCGTGGCTGCGTAATGCCGCCGCCGCGCGCAGCGTGGTCGCCGCGACGCAGCCGGACCTCGCGGGCCCCGAGGCGGTGCAGGCGCTGGTGGAACAGAACGTGCGGACGCAGCTCGGGAATCTGCGCACCCATCCCGCCGTTGCCGCCCGCATGGCGGACGGCACCATCGCCATGCACGGCTGGGTCTATGACATCGGCCAGGGCCGCATTTCCGTCCTCGACGAGGACGAGGGTCGGCTGGTGTCGGTGGACGAGGCGCTCGGCCGCCTCTCCTGACGGCGTCCCGCCTCCATGATCGTCGGACTGGAGCTTGACTGGCGGCGCCTGCTGCGCACGACCGGCCCGCTGCTGGTGGCGCTGTTCGCCTATGACATCGTCGTCGCCGTCGCCTACACCTATCTCAACGTGCGCTGGCTCGCGATCGACGGGCTGCCGGTGCCGCTGCTCGGCACCGCGATCGGCGTGTTCCTCGCGCTGCGCAACAACGTCGCCTACGCCCGTTGGTGGGAGGCGCGCACGCTCTGGGGCGCGGTGGTCAACGCCTCGCGCAGCCTCGTGCGCGCGACCCTGGCGATGGTGCCCGACCCCGAGGTGCGGCGGCAGATCGCCTATCTCCAGATCGCCTATGTGATCGCCCTGCGCTGCGGGCTGCGCCGCCTCGACCCCTGGCCGGAGGTCGCGCCGCTGCTGCCGGAGGCGACCGCCGCCCGGCTGCGCGGCAGCGCCAATCTCGCGACGCAGCTGCTGGCCGAACAGGCGCGGCTGCTGTCGGTGCAGAACGACGAGGACGGCGACAGCCGGATGATCCGCCTCGGCACGTTCGACCGCACCCTCAGCGATCTGTCCAACGCCCAGGGCGGGCTGGAGCGCATACGCAACACGCCGCTGCCGCGCCATTTCGATCACTTCCCCCGCTTCGTCATCACCGCCTATGGCGTGCTGCTGCCGCTCGGCCTCGTCGCGGGGCTGGAGATGCTGACGCCGCTCGGCTCGACGCTGATCAGCGCCGTGTTCTTCGCCCTCGACCGCATCGGCGTCGATCTCGAAACCCCGCTCGACAACACCGTCCACGACGTGCCGATGACCGCCATCACCCGCACCATCGAGATCGACCTCCGCCAGATGCTGGGCGAGACGGCGGTGCCGAAGCCGGTTACCCCCGTCGGCGGCGTTCTCTGGTAGGCGGCTGCAACCGGCCGCCGCGCCGTCCGTTGGCACGCGGATGGATCGACCGGCGCCGAGCGACGTGGCCACCACCGACGTGCCGGCGCGGCTCGACCGCCTGCCCTGGAGCCGGTTTCACACCCTCGTCGTGGTGGCGCTCGGCATCACCTGGATCCTCGACGGGCTGGAGGTCACGCTCGTCGGCTCGCTGTCGCCGGCGATCTCCGGCCCGCACGGGCTGAACCTTTCGGGCGGCGAGTTCGGCTGGACCGCGAGCGCCTATCTCGCGGGCGCCGTGGCGGGCGCGCTGGGGTTCGGCTGGCTGACCGACCGGCTGGGCCGCAAGCGGCTGTTCACCGTGACCCTGCTGATCTACCTCGCCGGCACCGTCACCTCCGGCCTCGCGTGGTCGCTGTGGGCGTTCATCCTCTGCCGGATCGTCACCGGCGCCGGCATCGGCGGCGAATACGCCGCGGTCAACGCCACCATCCAGGAACTGATCCCGGCCCGGCGGCGCGGCTTCACCGATCTGGTCATCAACGGCAGCTTCTGGCTCGGCGCCGCGGCGGGCGGGCTCGGTGCGGACGCGGTGCAGGCGTGGCTGCCGCCGGCCTATGCGTGGCGGGCGGTGTTCGTGATCGGCGGTGTGATCGGCCTCGGCGTGCTGTTCCTCCGCCGCTTCGTCCCGGAAAGCCCGCGCTGGATGATGACGCATGGCGACCCGGACGGCGCCGCCGCCGTGGTCGCGGGGATCGAGCGGCGGGTGGAGGCGGCGACCGGCCAGCCCCTGCCGCCGCCGGAGGGGACAAAGCTGCGGCTGCGCACCGACATCACCGCCTGGTTCGGCCCGAGCCTGCGGACGCTGTTCTCCACCTATCGCCGCCGCACCGTCCTCGGCACCGCGCTGATGGGGGCGCAGGCGTTCTGCTACAACGCCGTGCTGTTCACCTATGCGCTGGTGCTGACGCGGTACTATCACGTCCCCGGCGCCCGGGCGGGCCTGTATCTGGTGCCCTTCGCGCTCGGCAATTTCGCCGGCCCGGTGCTGCTCGGCCGGCTGTTCGACAGCGTCGGGCGCAAGCCGATGATCGCCGGCACCTATGCCCTGTCGGCCGTGCTGCTGGCCGCGACCGGCGCCGCCTTCGCGGCCGGGATGCTGACGGCGGTGACGTTGATGGCGGCCTGGACCGTGACCTTCTTCGTCGCCAGCGCCGCCGCCTCCGCCGCCTATCTGACGGTGGGCGAAAGCTTTCCGCTGGAGGTGCGGGCGGTGGCGATCGCGGTCTTCTACGCCCTCGGCACCGGCGTGGGCGGCATCTCCGGCCCGGCCGTGTTCGGCACCCTGATCGAGGGCGGACAGCGGTCCGGCCTGCTGTACGGACACCTCGCGGCGGCAGCACTCATGGCCCTGGCGGCGCTGGCCGAAATCCTCCTCGGCGTGCCGGCCGAGCGCCGCCCGCTGGAAGAGGTCGCCCCGCCTCTGTCCGCCGTGCCCTGAGCTTTCCCAAGCGGGTTGCCTGTCCCGCGTCGGGACGCCTAGATACCGGCCGGGGGGACGCAGGTTTGGAACAGGAGACGGTCGTGCCGGTCACGCGGACGGCGTTTCGCGAGGCGATGGCGCGGCTCGGCGCGGCGGTGAACGTCATCACCACCGACGGGCCGGGCGGGCGCTGCGGCTTCACCGCCTCCGCCGTGTGCAGCGTCACCGACGACCCGCCGACGCTGCTCGTCTGCGTCAACCGCGGCAACGACAGCCACGACCCGCTGATCGCCAACGGCGTCGTCTGCGTCAACACCCTCACCCACGGGCAGCAGAACCTCTCGCCGGTGTTCGCGGGCCTGGGCGAGGCCGACAGCCACGCGGCGCGCTTCGGCCACGCCGACTGGGACACGTTGGCGACCGGGGCGCCGGTCCTGCTGGACGCCGCCGTATCGTTCGACTGCCGCATCGCGCAACGCGTGGAGGTCGGGACGCACACGGTGTTCTTCTGCACGGTGGAGGCGATCCGTGTCGGCGCGGTGCACGAGGGGCTGATCTACTACGGCCGCCACTATCACCGCGTCGCGCCGCCGTGATGACGCGGGCGATCACACGATCGCCGCGGGCACTTGCGCAAAGTTTCAAAGGAAGGCGGAATACCGCCGCATCAAAAAGCCGATGCCGGCAGATCGAGCACCGGCAGACCGAGGAGCGGACAAGAATGGGCAGCAGGACATCGGCCTGGACCCGTGCCGGCGCGTGCGCGGCGGTCGCGACGTTGTGCGTCGCGGGAATGACGGGCGGGACGGCACGTGCCGCCGATCCGCTGAAGATCGGCGTCATCGCCGAGGAATCGGCCATCAGCGGCATCGCGATCCCCAACGGCGCGAAACTCGCGGCCGAGGAAATCAACAAGGCCGGCGGCGTCAACGGCCGCATGATCCAGATCATCGAATACGACGACCACGCCTCGGCCTCGGACGCGGTGCGGGCGTTCCAGCGCGCCGCGCACGAGGATCACGTCGCCGCCGTCATCGCCAGCTACATGAGCGAGGTGGTGCTCGCGCTCGAACCCTGGTCGGGCCGGCTTCACACGCCGATGATCACGCCGGGGGCGGCGAGCGACAACATCACCAAGCGGATCAAGGAAGACTACGACCACCTCAAATACACTTTCCACGGCTACATGACCTCCACGTCGATCGCCGACATCGTGTGCGACGCCGCCAAGGACATGCTGGTGGACAAGCTGCACATGCAGACGGCCGTGGTGATGAGCGAGGACGCGGCCTGGACCGGCCCGCTCGACGCCGAGTACCTGAAATGCCTGCCGAAGATCGGGCTGAAGGTGCTTGACCACATCCGGCTGTCGCCGGACACCACCGACTTCACGCCGATCTACAACAAGATCGAGGGTGAGAAGCCGGACGTCATCATCACCGGCCTCAGCCATGTCGGCGTGCAGCCGACGGTGCAGTGGCAGCAGCAGCAGGTGCCGATCCCGATGTTCGGCATCTCCAGCCAGGCGACCAGCAGCACCTTCTGGAAGGACACCAACGGCGCGGCGCAGGGCGTGGTCTTCAACATGGCCTCCGCCCCCGACACGCCGGTGACGCCGAAGACGATCCCCTTCGCCAAGGCCTATGTCGCGAAATACGGCATCGATCCCGGCTATGCCGGCTACACCGCCTATGACGACGTGTACATGATCGCCGACGCGGTGAAGCGTGCCGGCGGCACCGACCCGGACAAGCTCGTCGACGCGCTGGAAAAGACCGATTACGTCGGCACCATCGGCCGCGTCGTCTTCCGCGGCCGCGACAGCGAGTTCCCGCACGCGCTGACCATCGGCAAGGGCTACATCACCGGCCTGATGGTCGAGTGGGACCACGGCAAGCAGGTCACGGTGTGGCCCGAGGGCGTGGCCGAGGGGAAGATGAGCTTCCCGGCCTTCGTCAAGACCAAGCAATCCTCCGCCAACTGATGCGACAGGGTTCCGACCCGCTTCCCCACCGGGGAAGCGGGCGGCGCCGCGTGCGCGCGACCTGCGCATGCTGACGCTGCAGATCCTCATCGACGGCTTCGCGATCAGCAGCCTGTATGCGCTGGGCGCCGTCGGATTCACCCTCATTTTCGGCGTCTGCGGCGTGCTGAACCTGTCGCACGGCGCCATCATGGTCGCCGCCGCCGTCGCCGCCTGGGTGTTCGCGGGCACCTATGGCGCGGGTCCGGTCGGCGGCGCGCTCGGCGGCGTCGTGGTCGGTCTGGTGGTCGCGTATGTCACCTACGGGCTGATCGTCCGGCCGATCCAGCGCTCGCGCCTGATCCCGCACGAGGAGAAGGAGATCTTCGTGCTCACCAGCACGCTGCTCTGGGGCATCATGATCCAGGAGGCGATCGCCTATTTCTTCACGAGCAACCCCAAGACGGTGCCGCCGGTGATCCCCGGCGTGATCAACATCGCGGGCGTGCGCACGCCCACCAACGAACTGCTCACCGCCGTCGTCTCACTCGGCGCCATCGGGCTGCTGTGGGTGCTGGTCAACGGCACGCGGCGCGGCCGGGCCCTGCTGGCCGCGGCGATCAACCCGCGCGGGCTGACGCTGCTCGGCTTCGAGCTGGACCGCATCTATCTGCTGGTGTGGACGATCTACGGACTGCTCACCGGCATCGCGGGCGTGCTGCTCGGCGCCTTCCTCGGCGTCTCGTCCGACAATGTCGGGACGTTGACGGCGAGCGCCTTCTCCATCGTCGTGCTCGGCGGCCTCGGCAGCGTCAGCGGCTCGCTGGTCGCGGCCTTCGTCGTCGGCTACCTGGAGACCTGCACTGCCTATCTCGTCTCGCCGACCATACGCACCGTGCCGGTGCTGCTGCTGCTGGTGGCGGTGGTCTATGTGCGGCCGCAGGGCCTGCTGGGGCGGCGATGAGCGGGCGCACCCTCTGGACCGGCTTCCTCGTCGCCCTCGCGGGGCTGGCGCTGCTGCCGTTTGGCGTCGGCGGCTACGTGCTCGGCCTGATGACGCTCGCCTATTACTACGGCGTGTTCGCGATGGCCTGGGACCTGCTGTTCGGCTTCGCGGGCGAGGTCAATTTCGGGCCGAGCTTCCTCACCGGCCTCGGCGCCTATGCGGCGGGGCTGCTCAACCATTACGCCGGCTGGCCGATCCCCGCCTGCGTCGCGGCGGGCGCCGCGGCGGCGGTGGTCGGCGGCGTGGCGCTCGCGGTGCCGGCGCTGCGCCTCAGCGGGCCGTATTTCGGCCTGATCACCCTGGTCGCGGTGCTGCTGCTGCAAAACGCGCTGGTGCTCAACGCGGGCTTCACGGGCGGCGAGATCGGGCTTGACCTGCCCGACGTGCTCAGCGCGGACGAGAGCACCAACTACTGGATCGCGCTCGCCTTCATGGGCCTCAGCGGCGCCATCCTGTTCGGCCTGTCGCGCTCCGCCGTGGGGCTGATCCTGCAGGCGAGCGGACAGGACGCGGTGGAGGCCTCCGCCCTCGGCTACAACGTCACCAAGCACAAGCTCGCGGCGTTCTGCATCTCGGCGCTGTTCTCCGGCCTCGCGGGCGCGATGCTGGTCTTCTACCTCGGTACCGCGAGCGTCGGCACCGTGGTCGACATCGCGGTCGGCGTGCAGGTCATCATCGCCGCCGTGCTCGGCGGCAGGCGCACCATCCTGGGGGCGGCGATCGGCGCGATCTTCCTCATCGTCGCGGGCGAGCTGCTGCGCCCGCTCGGGCAGCTCTCCACCTTCGTCGTCTCGGCCTTCGCGCTGGCAGTGATCCTGTTCTTCCCCGGCGGCTTCCTCGGCATCCTCTCCTCGCGCGGAGGCGCACGATGAGCGCGCTCCTCGAAGTCAGCGGCCTGACCAAGCGCTTCGGCGGTCTCGTCGCGGTCAAGGATATCGGCTTCTCCATCGCCGCCGGCGAGATCCTCGGCCTGATCGGCCCGAACGGGTCGGGCAAATCGACGGTGATGAAGCTCATCATGGGCATCGAGCGGCCGAACGCCGGATCGGTGCGCATCGACGGCGTCGACGTCGCCGGCTGGCCCACGCACCGCATCGCGCGCCAGGGCGTGGGGCTGGTGTTCCAGCACTCCCGCCCGCTGCACCGGCAGACCGTACTGGAGAACATCACGCTGGCGCTGCTGCCCGACAGCCTGTTCCGCCTCGCCGCCGGCAGCCATGTCGCCGCCCGCGCGCGCGAGATCGCCGCCCGCGTCGGGCTGGAGGGCGTGATGCACCGCCGTCCCTCCACCCTGCCCTTCGCCGACCTGCGCCGGCTCGAACTGGCCAAGGCGGTGGCGCGCAACCCGAAGGTCGTGCTGGTGGACGAGCCCTTCGCCGGGCTGACGGCGGGCGAGGTCGCGTCCTTCTCCGAGCTCATCGCGAGCTTCCGGGCGGAGGGACACGCGGTGCTGCTGGTCGATCACAACGTCAAGAGCGTCGCGGCGCTGGTCGATCGCGTGCTCGCCATGTATCTCGGCGAATACGTGGCCGAGGGCAGCGCCGAGGAGGTGATGCGCAACGAGACGGTCCGCCGCGTCTATCTCGGCGGCAAGATCGAACTCGCCGCGCGTCCCGAACCCACCGACACCGGCCGCCCGCCGCTGCTCGACGTCGCCGGCGCGAGCGTGCTGTACGGCAAGGCGCAGGCGCTGGAGGACGTGTCGCTGCACGTGCGCGAGGGCGAGTTCGTCTCCGTCGTCGGCCTCAACGGCGCCGGCAAGACGACGCTGTTCAACGCGATCAGCGGCCTCGTGCCCCATGCCGGGGAGATACGCTTCGCGGGCGAGAGCCTGCGCGGGCGCAGCGCCGCGCAGATCGCGCGCGGCGGCATCGTGCAATGCCCCGAAAGCCGCGAGCTGTTCGGCGGCATGAGCGTGCAGGACAACCTCGAACTCGGCGGCCAGCACCAGCCGGCCCCGGTGCGCGAACGCCAGCTCGCGTGGCTCTACGAGCTGTTCCCGATCCTCAAGGCCCGCGCGCGGCAGGCGTCGCGTACGCTCTCGGGCGGCGAGCAGCAGATGCTGGCGATCGCGCGGGCGCTGATGATGCAGCCGCGCCTGCTGATCCTGGATGAACCGACACTCGGCCTCGCGCCGGTGATCCTGGAACAGCTGTCCAAGGCGATGGAATTGCTGCGCCAGACGACGGACATCACCGTGCTGCTCGGCGAACAGAACGTCACCTTCGCCCTGCCGCACGCCGACCGCGTCTATGTCCTCGAACACGCCCGCATCGTCTGGGAAGGCACGCCCACGCGCTTCGAAGCGGAGATGGGGACGGGCTACCTGTAGCCTTACAGGCGCGAACAGCCGCCGCTCGCGCTCTCATTCCCGCACCGGCAGTGACGGAGCGACCGGAAAGGGGGGTAAAGCGGACCGGCGCCTAGGAGTGCGGCATGAGTCGTTTCGCCCTTGCAGGCGTGCGTCGCGACACGGGCTTGCGAGGCGGCAAGCAGGGCCAAGCGTCCATGGCGGCCTCGGCGATTGAGAGCAGCTGATCCCTGGATGCGCCGTCACGCGCAAGCACCGACATTCCTTGCGTGACTGCCACGGTCAGGTTTGCAAATTGTTCGGCCTGGGTCTCGGGGGGGAGCACGCCGCTCGCAACATCGCGCTCTATTCGTTTCCGCAACAGGCTCCTCATGCGGCTGCGGACCTTGGTAACCGCAGCCTGCACGTCGGCGGATGCGGCCGATCCGCTAGCGGTCGCGCTGGCCAACAAGCATCCGCGCGGGGTCGCCTCTCCTGTGTATCGTGTCGCCGCGGCCGTCATGAAGGTGCGGGCGGCTTCGCAGGCTGTCGGCGCGTCGTTGATCGCACGCGCCAGTTCGTCGGGGTCGCCGGCGTAGAGGTGCATCGCCTCCAGAAACAGCCGCTTCTTGTCGCCGAAGGCAGCGTACAGGCTGGGAGCGTTGACGCCCATGGCGGCCGTGAGGTCGGCAACCGAGCAGGTTTCGTAGCCGTAGCGCCAAAAAGTCAGCATCGCCGCGCGCAACGCAGCCGCTCGATCGAATGACAGGGGCCGGCCGGTGCGGCGCGGCGGGGTCTCGGAACGGTATTTCATAGCGAACACTAAGAAAGTGGTTGATGCCGAGGATATCGGAGTATATGGTTTCATAGCATTCACTATGAAAGGCAAGACCATCCCATGTCGCTCGTCGATTTCCGGACGCTCGGCCGGTCAGGCCTGGTTGTCAGCCCTCTGGCTCTTGGAACCATGACCTTCGGGGCAAACGGCTGGGGCGCAGACGAGGCGGCGTCGCGGGAGCTGTTCGACAGCTACCGTGCGGCGGGCGGCAACTTCATCGATACGGCCGACATCTATGGAGGGGGCGCCAGCGAGATGCTGGTAGGACGGTTCATCACCGACACGGGCGCGCGCGACGAGGTGGTGCTGGCGACCAAGTTCGCATTCAACGGTTCGGCCAGCCCGCTCGCGGCGACCCAGGGCGGCCGGGGCAACCCGAATGCGGGCGGCGCGGGCGCCAAGAACATCCATCGCGCGCTTGAGGCGTCGCTGAGACGTCTCGGCACGGACTACGTGGATCTCTACTGGATGCATATCTGGGACGGCGTGACGCCGGTCGAGGAGATTGTGCAGACGCTGGGTGACCTCGTTCGGGCCGGCAAGATCCGCTACTACGCATTCTCGGACATGCCCGCCTGGCTCGCGACGAAGGCGGCCACAATCGCCGCCGAGCGCCGCGTTCCGGCGCCGATTGCGATACAGGTCGAGTATTCGCTCGTGGCGCGCGACGTCGAGAGCGAACACGTCCCGGCCGCGCGCGAGGCGGGCATGGGTGTGGTGCCGTGGAGCCCGCTGGCGGGCGGCTTTCTCAGCGGCAAGTATCGGCGCGAGGATACCAGCGGAACGGGCCGGCTGAGCGGCGCCAACCCGTTCGGCAACAGCAAGTTCGCAGACCGCAACTGGGACATATTGGACGCGCTGAAATCCGTAGCCGACGAGCTCGGCTGCACGCTTGCGCAGGCTGCGCTGGCATGGGTCATGGCGCAGCCCGGCGTGACGGCGACGCTGGTGGGCGCGAGCAGGCTGCCGCAGCTCGAGGACAACATGAAAGCGACCGAGATAGCGCTGAATGCGGATCAGATGAGCCGCCTCGATGCGGCCAGCGCGCCCACGCCGGGCTTCACCGCCGCGCTCTCGTCCCCGGCAGTCCGGCGGATGGTTTTTGGGGGAAACAGCGTCAAGGGCTGGGCGGGCTGATCAAGCAGCGTTCGTGGGCCTATCGAGCATACGGAATAGATGTGGACGCAGAGTGCGGTGACTTCCCGGAAAGGGGGCGGGCTCTTAAGCTCGCGCCTATGCCCCGTCCCGCCGCTACATCTGCGCGTATTTGCCGTCCTCCCAGCGGTAGAACACGTACCCGCCGCCGGTCACGTCGCCCTTTGCGTCGAAGCTGATGGGGCCGAGCACGGATGGCCAGGGGCCGTCCTTCTTCAGGGTCGCCGCGACCTTCTGCGCGTCGGTGCCGCCGGCCTTCGCCGCCGCCTCGGCCCAGACCTGCACGGCGGCATAGGTGTAGAGGACGTATCCCTCGGGATCGATCTTCTTCGCCCGGAACTCGGCGACGACGGCGGCGGCTTCGGGGCGGGTGCGCGGGTCGGGCGGGAAGGTCATCAGCGTGCCGGCGCCGGCCGGGCCCGCGATCTCCCAGAACTCGCTGGTCACCAGCGCGTCGCCGCCCACCAGCGTCGCGTGCATCCCCTGCGCCTTCGCCTGACGGATGATCAGCGCCGCCTCGGTGTGGTAGCCGCCGACATAGATCACCGTGATGCCGGCCGCCTTCAGCCGCGACACCAGCGCCGAATAGTCGCGCTCGCCGGGCGTGTAGGATTCGTGCAGCGCCTCGGTCACGCCGGCGGCGTTGAGCGCCTTTTTCGTCTCGTCCGCGAGGCCTTTGCCATAGGCGGTGTTGTCGTCGAGGATGGCGATCTTCGCGCCCCGCTCATGCGCCGCGAGCCACGCGCCGGCGACGCGTCCCTGCTGGTCGTCGCGGCCGCAGACGCGGAACGTGTTCCAGCTCCCCTTGTCGGTGTAGTCGGGATTGGTCGAGCCGGGGGAGATCTCCAGGATGCCCTCGTCCGCATACACCTTGCTCGCCGGGATCGAGCTGCCGGAGCAGTAATGCCCGGCGACGAACACCACGCCGTTGCTCGCGAACTGATTGGCGACGGACACTGCCTGCCGCGGGTCGCACGCGTCGTCGCCCACCTGCAGCACGATCTTCTGTCCCAGCACGCCGCCATGGGCGTTGAGGTCGGCCACCGCCTGCTCCGCCCCCTCGCGCAGCTGCTGGCCGAACGCGGCGTATTGCCCGGTCATCGGGCCGGCGACGCCGATCGTCACCTGCGCCCGGGCCTGTGTCCCTGCCGCGAGAACCCCCGCCGCGACCAAAGCGATCCAAGCCCCGCGCCTCATGCCCCGCCCTCCAGATACGCCGCCTGTATGTCCGACCGCGCCAGCAGCTCGGCGCCGGTGCCGTCCGCGGTGATGCGGCCGTTGACGAGAACATAGCCCCGATGCGCGAGCCGCAGCGCCTGATACGCATTCTGTTCCACCAGCAGCACGGTCAGCCCGTCCTTGCGGTTGAGCGTGCGGATGGCGGCGAAGATCTGCCGCGCGATCAGCGGCGCCAGGCCGAGCGACGGCTCGTCGAGCAGCAGCAGCCGGGGCGCCGCCATCAGCGCGCGCCCGATCGCCAGCATCTGCTGCTCCCCGCCCGACAGGGTGCCGCCGCGCTGCCGCCGCCGCTCCGCGAGGCGGGGGAACAGATCGAACACCCGCGCCATTCCGGCGGCCGGATCGGCGCCGGCCGCCGCGCCCATCAGCAGGTTCTCCTGCACCGTCATGCGCGGGAAGATGCGCCGCCCCTCCGGCGATTGCGCGATGCCGCGGCGCATGATGCGATGCGTGGGCCACCCCGTGATGTCCGTGCCCTCGTGCTCGATGCGGCCCGCGCGCGCCTGCGGCCGGCCGCAGATCGTCATCATCAGCGTCGTCTTGCCGGCCCCGTTGGCGCCGATCAGGGTCACGATCTCGCCGGCCTCCACATGCAGGTCGATGCCGCGCAGCGCCTCGATCGCGCCATAGCCCGCCCGCACGCCCGACAGACGCAGCAGCGCCACGCTCAGCCCGCCCGCGCCGCGACGGCGGCCGGCGTCTCGTCCTCGTCGCCCTCGCCGAGATAGGCACGGATCACCGCCGGGTCGCGCCGCACCTCCTCCGGCGTGCCGTCGGCGATGCGCCGCCCGTGATCCAACACCACGATGTGGTCGGACAGCCCCATCACCACGCGCATGTCGTGCTCGATCAGCAGCAGCGTGCAGCCGCGCGCCCGCACCGTGCGCAGCAGCGTCACCAGCTCCGCCGATTCCCGCCCGTTCAGCCCCGCCGCCGGCTCGTCGAGGCACAGCAG
>NZ_BANB01000118.1 GCF_000964365.1 Acidisphaera rubrifaciens HS-AP3
GCGCCCGCGCGCGGGTGGAGGCGGTCGGCCCCGGCGGCGCGCGCCGCGTCTTCGCGCCGCGCTTCGTCCTCGATGCCTCGGGACGCGACGCCTTCCTCGCCGGACGGCTCGGCACCAAGGTCGCCAACAAGCGCAACAACACCGCCGCCGTGTTCGGCCATTTCCGCGGCGCGCAGCGGCGCGAGGGCGAGCGCGCGGGCTATATCAGCGTGCATCTGGCCGAGGACGGCTGGTTCTGGATGATCCCGCTGCCCGACGAGGTGATGAGCGTCGGCTTCGTCGGCAACCCGTCGGTCTTTCGCGAGCGTCGCGGCACGCCGCGCGACCTGCTGCTCCAGCGCATCGCCGCGAGCCCCACCGTGCGCGCGCGCATGACGCAGGCGACGCTGATCGACGAGGTGGTGGCGACCGGCAACTACTCCTATCGCTCCACGCGCGGCTGGGGCGAGGGTTTCGCGCTGATCGGCGATGCGTTCGGCTTTCTCGACCCGGTGTTCTCCTCGGGCGTGCTGCTGGCCATGACCGGCGGCGAGCGCGGGGCGGAGGTCGCGGATGCCTGGCTCGACGATCCGGCGCGCGGCCGGGTGCTGGCCGCGCGGATGCAGCGCGACATGACGCGCGCGATGGACCGCATCGCGTGGCTGATCTACCGGATCAACACGCCGGCGCTGCGCACGCTGTTCATGGCGCCGCGCAACACGCTGCGCATGCGCGATGGTCTGGTGAGCCTGCTGGCTGGCAACCTGCGCGGAAGCTGGGCGTCCGTCGTGCCGGTGCTGGCGTTCAAGAGCGTCTATTACGTCGTCGCGGGCCTGATGCGCGTGGGAATCCATCCGCCGATCGCGCCCTCGCCGCGCGCCTTCGCCGCCGAATAGCGGCGCCGACGCGCGGCGCGCGCCGATCCGGTTGCGTCCCCCGGGGACGCCCCGCGTTGATCCCGGTCAAGGAGGTGCCCCGCGTCCGCGGTCTATATGGCCGCATTCCTATGGATCGGAGACCGACATGGACGGCATGCGAGAGATTCCTGCCGTGACGGAACCGCGCCGGGAGCCGTTCGGCGCGCCCAGCGAAGCGACGGCGCGCGCGGTCGGCGGCGCCGACGCGCTGCTGCACGCGGCACAGGCGCGCGTCACACTCGGCCTGTCGCCCGGCAGTATCACGTTGTCCTTCCTCGACTGGCTCACGCATCTGGCCAACGCGCCGTTCCACCGCGCCGATCTGATCCGCGAGGGGTTCGAACAATGGCGCCGCCTCGGCGAGGCGGCGCTCGGCCGCTCGGTGATCGTGCCGCCGCCGCAGGATCACCGCTTCCAGGACCCGTCGTGGCAGGCGCCGCCCTTCAACCTGCTGCACCAGAGCTTTCTGCTGGCCGAGGAATGGTGGGCCCACGCCACGGCGACGCCGCCCGGCGTCGCGCGTCCCGACCGGCGCATCGTCGGCTTCGCCATCCGTCAGTGGCTCGACACGCTCTCGCCCTCCAACGTGCCGTGGCTCAACCCCGAGGTGATCGGCGCCACGGTGCACAGCGGCGGCGCCAACCTGCGCGAGGGGTTCACCAACTTCCTCGCCGATGCGCAGGAAGCGATGAGCGGCCAGGCGGCGCATCCCGACGCCCCCGTCGTGGGGGTGGACCTCGCGGCGACGCCGGGCAAGGTCGTACTGCGCAACGGGCTGATCGAACTGATCCAGTACACGCCCGCGACCGGGCAGGTGCGGCCGGAGCCGGTGCTGATCGTGCCGGCCTGGATCATGAAATACTACATCCTCGACCTGTCGGCACATAACTCGCTGATCCGCTGGCTGGTCGGGCAAGGTTACACGGTGTTCGCGATCTCGTGGCGCAACCCGGATGCGGACATGCGCGACACGACGCTCGACGACTACCGCACGCGCGGCGTGCTCGCGGCGCTCGATGCGGTCCGTTCGATCTGCGGCACGGTGCGCGTGCACGCGACGGGCTACTGCCTCGGCGGCACGCTGCTGTCGCTGACGGCGGCGGCGATGGCGCGCGACGGCGACGACCGGCTGGCGAGCGTCACGCTGTTCTGTGCCCAGACGGATTTCACCGAGGCGGGCGAGCTGCAGCTGTTCATCACCGAGGATCAGCTGGCCTTCCTCGACGACCTGATGCGCGTGCAGGGCTTCCTCGACAGCCGGCAGATGGCGGGCGCGTTCCAGCTGCTGCGCTCCAACGACCTGATCTGGTCGCGCGCGATCCGCAGCTATCTCCTGGGCGAGCGCGAGCATCCGAGCGACCTGATGGCATGGAACGCCGACGGCACGCGCATGCCGGCGCGGATGCACGCCGAATACCTGCGCCACATGTTCCTCAACAACGACCTCGCGGAGGGGCGCCTCGACGTCGGCGGGCGGCCGGTCTCGATCGGCGACATTCGCGTGCCGTTCTTCGTGGTGGGCACGGAGACGGACCACATCGCGCCGTGGCGGTCGGTGTTCAAGCTGCATCTGCTCAACGACGGCGAACTGACCTTCGTGCTCGCCTCCGGCGGTCACAACGCGGGCGTCGTCAGCGAGCCGGGCCATCCGCACCGGCACTACCGCCTGCAGACCCGCATGCACGGCGAGCGCTATGTCGGGCCGGACGAGTGGGCCGCCGCCGCCGAACGGCGCGACGGCTCATGGTGGCTCGCCTGGGGCGACTGGCTCGCCGCACGGTCGGGCCCACCCGTGGCGCCGCCGCCCATGGGCTCCGCCGCCGCGCCCGTGCTGGGCGACGCGCCCGGCGACTACGTGTTCCAGCGATAGGGAGCGCCGCCGATGGACGCGACAACCGCCGCCGACGCGATGATCGAGAACCGTACCTTCGACGAAATCGCGATCGGCGAGACGGCGCAGATCACGCGCACGGTGACGCAGCAGGACATCGACCTGTTCGCCGTCGTCACCGGCGACGTCAATCCGGCGCACATGGACCCGGCCTATGCGGCGACGGACATGTTCCATCACGTCATCGCCCACGGCATGCTCGGCGCCGGGCTGATCTCGAGCGTGCTCGGCACCCGCCTGCCGGGGCCGGGCACCATCTATCTCAGCCAGGAGCTGCGCTTCCGCCGTCCCGTCAGCATCGGCGATGCCATCACGGCGACGCTGACGGTGCTGGAAAAGCGGCCGGAGCACGGCGACGTCGTGCTGGACTGCACCTGCACCAACCAGGACGGACAGGCGGTCATCACCGGCACCGCCGTGGTGCGCGCACCTACCGAGAAGGTGCGCCGCCCGCGCGTCGAACTCCCCGACGTGCGCGTCAGCCGCCACGAGCGGTTCCGCGCCGCGCTGGCGCAGGCGGCGGGCGGCACGCCGCTGCCCACCGCCGTCGCACATCCGTGCGACGCCTATGCGCTGGAGGCGGCGGCGGAGGCGGCCCGCGCCGGACTGATCACGCCGATCCTCGTCGGGCCGGCGGCGCGGATGCGGGCGGCGGCGGCGGCGGCACATGTCGACATCATGCCGTTCCGCATCGAGGACGTGCCGCATAGCACGGCGGCGGCGGCGCGGGCCGTGGCGCTGGTGCGTGCGGGGGAGGCGGCGTTGCTGATGAAGGGATCGCTGCACACCGACGAATTGCTGCACGAAGTGGTGGCGGAGACGACGGGCCTGCGCACCGCGCGCCGGCTGAGCCATGTCTATCTGATGGACGTGCCGGGCTATCCGCGTCCGCTGCTGCTGACCGATGCCGCCGTCAACATCGCCCCCGACCTCGACGCCAAGGCCGACATCGTGCGCAACGCGATCGAGCTTGCCCACGGCATGGGGCTGGAGCGCCCGCGCGTCGCGATCCTCTCGGCGGTGGAGACGGTGACGGAGAAGCTGCGCTCCACGCTGGATGCGGCGGCGCTGTGCAAGATGGCCGAGCGCGGGCAGATCGCGGGCGGCGTGCTGGATGGCCCGCTCGCCTTCGACAACGCGGTAAGCCCGCAGGCGGCGGCGACCAAGGGGATCGTCTCGCCGGTCGCGGGGCAGGCCGACATCCTCGTGGTGCCGGATCTGGAGGCAGGCAACATGCTGGCCAAGCAGCTCACTTTCCTCGCCGGCGCCGATGCGGCGGGCGTCGTGCTCGGCGCGCGCGTGCCGATCATCCTCACCAGCCGCGCCGACAGCGAACGCACGCGCCTGGCCTCCTGCGCCGTCGCCGTGCTGCTCGCGCGTGGCCATCGCGCCGCGCCGCCGCCCGATCCCCGGGAGCCGACGCGATGACGGACTCCGTCCTCGTCATCAACGCCGGCTCGTCGAGCCTCAAGTTCGCGCTGTTTGAGCGGGCGGACGGCGTGCCGGTCGCCGTCTCGCACGGCCAGATCGAATCGATCGGCGACGCGCCGCACTTCATCGCCCAAGACCGCGCCGGCCGGACGCTCGCCGAGCATCGCTGGCCGGCCGGCGGGGCGGAGACGCACGAGACGCTGCTAGCCCATCTGCTGGACTGGGTGGACGGCCATCTCGGCGCCGATGCGCTGGTCGCGGTCGGCCATCGCGTCGTGCATGGCGGCGCGTCGCTGCACCGCCCGGCGCGGGTGACGGATGCGCTGCTGGATGCGCTCGCCCGTCTCACGCCGCTGGCGCCGCTGCATCAGCCGCACAACCTCGCGCCTATCCGCGCGATCGCCGCGCGCCGTCCGGGGCTGCCGCAGGTCGCGTGTTTCGACACCGGCTTTCACCACAGCCTCGCGCCCGTCGCGACCCGCTTCGCCCTGCCGCGCCGCTACGAGGCGGAGGGCGTGCGCCGCTACGGCTTCCACGGCCTGTCCTATGAATACATCGCCCGCCGGCTGCGTGAAGAGCACCCGGCGCTCGCGGCGGGGCGTGTCATCGTCGCGCATCTGGGCAACGGCGCCAGCCTGTGCGCGATGCGCGACGGGCGCAGCGTCGATACCACGATGGGCTTCACCGCGCTCGACGGGCTGGTGATGGGCACGCGCTGCGGCAACATCGATCCGGGTGCGGTCCTTTATCTCCAGCAGCATTACGGCCTCGACGCGGACGCGGTGGAGCGGCTGCTGTATCAGGACTCCGGCCTGCTCGGCGTCTCCGGCATCAGCGGCGACATGCGCCAGCTCATCGGGCGGCGGGAGACCACGGCCAAGGAAGCGATCGAGCTGTTCGTCTACCGCATCGCGCGCGAGACGGGCGCGCTGGTTGCGAGCCTCGGCGGCCTCGACGGCTTCGTCTTCACGGCGGGGATCGGCGAGCACGCGCCCGCCGTGCGCGGCCTCGTCGTCGCGCGGCTCGCGTGGCTCGGCGCCACGCTCGACCCGTGCGCGAACACGCGCGGACAGGGGCGCATCAGCGACGCCGCCAGCCGGATCGAGGTGCATGTCATACCGACCGACGAGGAAGCGATGATCGCCCGCCATACCTTCGAAACGCTCGATGCCGCCCCGGACGCGGAGGCGCGGCCATGACCACGGGCACGCAGGCCGCGCCCACCGCAGCCCCGGACGGCCCGATCGTCGATCTGCGCGGCCGGCGCGGCCTCGTCGTCGGCATCGCCAACGCGCAGAGCATCGCCGCAGGCTGCGCCGCCGCCTTCACCGCGGCCGGCGCGCGGCTGGCCGCCACCTATCTCGACGCCCGCGCCGAGCCCTATGTCCGCGCCGTTACCGACCGCCTCGGCTGCGACCTCGTGCTGCCGTGCGACGTGCGCGTCGACGGGCAGCTGGACGCGGTATTCGACGCGGTGCGCGCGGCCTGGGGCCGGCTTGATTTCGTGCTGCATTCGATCGCCTTCGCGCCGCGCGACGACCTGCACGGCCGCGTCACCGATTGCTCGGCCGCCGGCTTCGCGACCGCGATGGACATCTCGTGCCATTCCTTCATCCGCATGGCGCGGCTGGCGGAGCCGCTGATGACGCGCGGCGGCTGTCTGCTGACTGTGACGTTCTACGGCTCGGAACGGGTGGTCGAGCACTACAACCTGATGGGACCCGTGAAGGCGGCGCTGGAGAGCAGCATGCGCTACGTTGCCGCCGAACTGGGGCCGAAGGGCATCCGCGCGCACGCGATCTCGCCGGGGCCGATGCGCACCCGCGCGGCCAGCGGCATCGACCGTTTCGACGAGCTGCTCGACCGCGCGGCGGCGGCGGCGCCGGAGCATCAACTGGTGGAGCCCGCCGATATCGGCGCGCTCGCCGCCTTTCTGGCGAGCGATGCGGCGCGCCACATCACCGGCACAGTCATCCCCGTCGATGGCGGCCAGCATCTGCTTGCCTGACCTTTTTCAAGAACACCGGGGGACACGACGATGGTCGAAGACTGGCTGGCACTGATCGGCAACATGAACGGCGCGGTGCGCGAGCTGCGCAAGCTGTCGCCGGACGTGATGAAGACCTTCGGCGACATGGCGCGCGCGGCGCATCAGGGCGAGGCGCTGGACGCCCGCACCAAGGAGCTGATCGCGCTCGCGATCAGCGTCGCCGTACGCTGCGATCCCTGCATCGCCTATCACGCCGAGGGCGCGGTGCGTCAGGGTGCGACGCCCGCTGCCGTGGCCGAGGCGCTGGCGATGGCGGTGTACATGGGCGCCGGTCCGTCGGTGATGTATGCGGCCAAGGCGATGGAGGCGGTGGAGCAGATGGCGGCGAAAGCCGCGCCGGCCGCATAGCGTCGCGCCTATCCCGGCGCCCCCGCCGTCGCGTCCGCCTCGCCACTGCCCTTCAGCGCCGGGATCTCGTCGGCGTTCCAGCCGCCGCCGAGCGCCTTGACCAGCAGGATGTCCGCCTCCATCCGCCGGCGGCGCAGGTCGACGTCGTTGCGCTGGTTGCTCAGCAGGAATTCCTGTGCCGTGACGACGTTGATGTATGCGTCCTGCCCGCCGAGATAACGGTTGTTGAAGATCCGCAGCGACGACGCCGCCGCGTCGATCGCGGATTTCTCCTGCGCCGCCTCGTCGCGCAGGATTCGGAGCGCGGCGAGGTTGTCCTCCACCTGCTGGAACGCCGTCAGCACCGTCTGACGATAGGCGTCCACCGCCGCGTCATAGCCGGCGAGCGCGTTCTCCGACTGCGCCTTGCGCCGGCCGCCGTCATAGACGAGTTCCGACGCCGACAGGCCGACCGCCCAGAACAGGCTCGGCAGGCCGAACCAAGTGGCGAGCGTCGTGCCCTCGAACCCCGCGAGCGCGCTGAGGTTCAGCGACGGATAATACGCCGCCTCGGCGATGCCGATCTGCTCGTTCGCCTCCGCCATGCGCCGCTCCGCCGCCGCGATGTCGGGGCGGCGCTGCAACAGCTCCGACGGCAGGCCGGGCGGCACCTTCGGCGGCTCCAGGTCGAGCGGCAAGGGCGGCAGGCTGAAGGCTGCCGGCGGCTCGCCGATCAGGATGGCGATCGCGTGCTCGTACTGCGCGCGCTGCACGCCGATATCGGTCTCCTGCACGCGCGCCGTGTCGAGCTGCGTCTGCGCCTGCGCCACGTCCGACAAAGGCGCCGCGCCGCCCTGCAGCCGGCTCTGCGTCAGCGACAGCGCCTTCTCATAGGCGGTGACGGTGTCGGCCAGCAGCTTCTCCTGCGCGTCGGCGGCGCGCAGTTCGATGTAGTCGATCGCCAGTTCCGCGTGCAGGCTGAGGCGCACGGTCGCGAGATCGCCGGCGGTCGCCTGCGCCTCCTCGCGGGTCGCCGCGACGGTGCGGCGGATCTGGCCCCATACGTCGATCTCGTACGACAGGTCGACCGGCAGTGTCAGCGCGCCCTGCGCGGTGGGGTTCGGGATCAGGAAATACGGCTGATGCGCCGAATCCTTGAGCGCCCCGCCGGTGCCGCCCACGCTGAGCGTCGGGAACTCCGCCGCGCGCTGAAAACCGATCGCCGCGCGTGCCTGCCGGAACCGCGCCTCGGCCAGGCGCAGATCCTGGTTGCCGCGGTCGACCTGCGTCTCCAGCGCGTCGAGCCGCGGATCGCCGAAGATGCGCCACCATGCGCCGCGCGGCAGCCCGTCGTTCGGCTGCGCGCGATGCCACTGCCCGGCGGCGCGATAGGCGGCGGGCGTAACGTCTTCCTTGAACGTGGCGGTCGTCGGCGCGTCGGGCCGCTTGTAGTCGGGACCGACATTGCACGCCGCCAGGGCGAGCGCCGCGGCGAGGGCGGGCGCGGGATGCGTCCTCACGACGCCTTGCCCGCCGCCGGCGGCGCGACATGCACGCGGGTGCCGCTGATCAGCGAATCGGACGGGTTGACGATCACGTCGTCGTCCGCGCTCAGCCCCTCGATCACCTCGACGCGGTTGCCGTAGTCGCGTCCGATGCGGATCGACCGCAGCTGCGCTTCCCCGTCGCGCACCACGCCGACCTGCAGGCCTTCGCGGCGGAACAGCAGCGCGTTCGCCGGGATCGTGTAAGTCCTGTGCGAGCCGGGCAGCTTGAAATGCGCCGATACATAGGCACCCGGCAGCAGTTCGCTCTTGGGGTTGTCGACATCGACCTCCACCAGCAGCGTGCGCGAGGCAAGGTCGATCGCCCCGCTGCTGCGCACCAGCTTCCCGTCGAACACCCGGCCGGGATATTCGTCGAGCGTGATGCCGACATGCGCGCCCACCACCATCGCCGGCGCGTCGGGCTCCGGCACCTGCACATAGATGCGCAGCACGCCGGTCGCCGCCATGTGGAACAGCTGCGTCGTGGGTGCCCCGGCGCCGGCGTTGATCAGGTCGCCGATATCGGTGTTGCGGGCGGTGATCACCCCGTCGAAGGGCGCATAGACGCGCTCGTACGATTGCAGCTTCTCGAGCCGCGCAACGTCCGCCTGCCGCGAGGCGACGATCGCCTTGTCGGCGGCATAAGCACCGACCGCGTTGTCGCGCTCCTGCTGCGACACCGATTGCGACTTCACGAGGTTCTCGTTGCGCTGCGCGGTGATCGCCGCGAGCTTGAGGTTCGCCTGCGCGGTGACGAGGTCGGCCCGCGCCTGATGCAGCTGCTCGTCGATCTCCGGCGTCTCGATCTCGGCCAGCAGGTCGCCCTGCTTCACGTGCGCGCCGATGTCGTAGTACCACTTCTTCAGGTAGCCGTTGGTGCGGGCATAGATCGGCGTGTCGGTAAACGGCAGCGTGTTGCCCGGCAGCGCCAGCTCCTGGTCCGGCGCGTTCGGCGTCGGCCGCACCACGTCCACGGTCGGAACGGCGTCCACGGCGGTCGTCTGCGTCAGCTCCGCCTCCGCGCGGCTCCGCCCGTCGATCCCCTGCCAGATGCCCCAGCCCAGCAGCGCGACGAGCCCGGCCGCCACCAGCACCGTCGTCACCGGCGGCCGCCGGCGGCGCC
>NZ_BANB01000117.1 GCF_000964365.1 Acidisphaera rubrifaciens HS-AP3
GCGACACTGCCTCCCCGAAGAACGGCACCGCGACGGAGACCGCGGCCAGGGAGATCACGTCCACGGATACCGCGTCGCCGGACATCGCGTCCGGGGGCGAGGTCCACGCCCGCAGCGCGCCGCCGGCGCAGCCTGATCCTCAGATACACAAGTCCGAGACAGTGAAGACAAGCACGACTGCCAAGAAGCCCGCCCTGCCCGAGCCTGATGCGACCCAGGAGGCCGATACCGCGCCGCCCGCCGCGCAGGCGGCCGCCGATCCCGCGCCGGCCACCACCGATC
>NZ_BANB01000116.1 GCF_000964365.1 Acidisphaera rubrifaciens HS-AP3
GCCGCCCGCCTGCGCCATGTCCGGCCGCCCGCCGCCGCCCTTGCCGCCGACCGCGGCACTCGCGGCGCGCACCAGATCGACGGCGTTGAAGCGCGCCGTCAGGTCGGGCGAGACGCCGATGACGATGCTGGCCTTGCCCTCGGCGGTGGAGACGAGCGCGACGACGCCGCTGCCGAGCTGTTTCTGGATCGCGTCCGCCAGCCCCTTGAGGTCGCGGGCCGGCACCTCGCCGAGGTTGCGGGCAGCGAGCTTCACGCCGGCCACCTCCTCGATCTCCGACGCGCTGCCGCCGGTCGCGAGTTTCTTCTGGAGCTCGGCCACCTGCCGTTCCAGCCGCCGCCGGTCGTCGAGCAGGACGGCGACGCGGTCCGCCACCTCGGCGGGGTTGGCGCGCAGGGCGGCGGCGACCTCGGCCAGCCGCCGTTCCTCCTCGGTCACGTAGGCGAGCGCGCTGTTGGCGCACACCGCCTCGATCCGCCGCACGCCGGCCGAGACGCCGCTTTCGGCCACGATCTTGAACAGGCCGATATCGCCGGTACGGCGGACATGCGTGCCGCCGCACAGCTCGATCGACCAGGCCGGGCGGTTGCCCTCGCCCGCGCCCATTGACACGACGCGCACCTCGTCGCCGTATTTCTCGCCGAACAGGGCCATGGCCCCCTGCTCGACCGCCGCCTCCGGCGTCATCAGCCGGGTCACGACCTCGGCATTCTCGCGGATGCGGGCGTTCACCTCGCCCTCGACCCAGGCGAGGTCGTCGCGGCCGATGGGCGCGTGGTGGGAGACGTCGAAGCGCAGGCGCTCCGGCGCGTTCAGGCTGCCCTTCTGGGCGACATGCGTGCCGAGCCGCTGGCGCAGCGCCTCGTGCAGCAGGTGCGTCGCGGAGTGGTGCGCGCGGATGGCGGTGCGGCGGGCGTGATCGACCTCGGCCAGCACGCTCGCGCCGACGCGTGCGGTGCCGGCCTCGACGCGGCCGAGATGCACGTACAGGTCGGCCAGCCGGCGCTGCGTGTCGGTCACCGCGATGACCAGCCCGTCGGCGCCGGTGATGCGGCCGGTATCGCCCACCTGGCCGCCCGATTCGCCATAGAACGGCGTCTGGTTCAGCAGCACCGCGACCTCGGTGCCGGCGTCGGCCTCGGTCACCGGGACGCCGGCGGCGACGAGCGCGGTGATTTCCGCCTCCGCCGTCTCGGTCGTGTAGCCGAGGAACTCGCTGGCGCCGACGCGCTCGCGCAGGTCGTACCAGACGCGGTCGGTCGCCGCCTCGCCCGAGCCGGCCCAGGCGGCGCGGGCGCGGGCGCGCTGTTCGGCCATCGCCGTCTCGAACCCGGCGAGATCGACGCCCCGCCCCTGCTCGCGCAGCGCGTCCTGCGTCAGGTCGAGGGGGAAGCCATAGGTGTCATAGAGGCGGAAGGCGACCGCGCCGGGCAGCGCCTGACCGTCGCCGAGGCGCGCCGTCTCCTCGGTCAGCAGGCCGAGGCCGCGGTCGAGCATCGCCTTGAATCGCGTCTCCTCCAGCTTCAGCGTCTCGACGATCAGCGCCTCCGCCCGGCCGAGTTCGGGGTAGGCCGCGCCCATCTGGCGGACCAGCGTGGGCACCAGGCGGTACATCAGCGGCTCGACCGCGCCCATCATGTGCGCGTGGCGCATCGCGCGGCGCATGATGCGGCGCAGGACATAGGCGCGCCCCTCGTTGCCCGGCAGCACGCCGTCGGCGATCAGGAAGGCGGACGAGCGGAGGTGGTCGGCGACGACGCGGTGGCTGATGCGGTGCGGCCCGTCCGGGTCCTGACCGGTCGCCTCGGCGCTGGCGAGGATCAGCGCGCGGAAGGTGTCGGTGTCGTAGTTGTCGTGCTTGCCCTGCAGGATCGCGGCGATGCGTTCCAGCCCCATGCCGGTGTCGATCGACGGGCGCGGCAGCGCGATGCGGGTGCCGGGCGGCCCCTCCTCGTACTGCATGAACACGAGGTTCCAGATTTCGATGAACCGGTCGCCGTCGGCATCCGCGCTGCCGGGCGGGCCGCCGGCGACGGACGGGCCGTGGTCATAGAAGATCTCGCTGCACGGGCCGCAGGGGCCGGTGTCGCCCATGCGCCAGAAATTGTCCGACGTCGGGATGCGGATGATGCGGCTGTCGGGCAGGCCGGCGACGCGCTTCCAGATGGCGGCGGCCTCGTCGTCCTCGCTGTAGACGGTCACCAGCAGCCGGTCGGCCGGCAGGCCGTAGTCGCGGGTGATCAGCTCCCACGCATACGGGATGGCGCCTTCCTTGAAGTAGTCGCCGAAGCTGAAATTGCCCAGCATCTCGAAGAAGGTGTGGTGGCGCGCGGTGTAGCCGACATTGTCGAGGTCGTTGTGCTTGCCGCCGGCGCGCACGCATTTCTGCGCCGTGGTGGCGCGCACATAGGGGCGGCGTTCCTGGCCGGTGAAGACGTTCTTGAACTGCACCATGCCGGCGTTGACGAACAGCAGGGTGGGGTCGTTGCGCGGCACCAGCGGCGAGGAGGGCACGTGCGTGTGCCCCTGCCGCACGAAATAGTCGGTGAACGCTGCGCGTATTTCGTTGCTGGTCGCCATGGCCCGCCTTAGCGCACTGGTGCCGAAAAGCAAGGCGGCGCGATGCCCCGGGGGCCGCCGCCGGCCGCCCGCCCCGCCTAGTCGGCCGGCAGTCCCACCGTCCGGCCGGGGATGCCGCCGGCATCGACGTAGCGATAGGAGCGGCCGTCCTGGACCAGCGTGCGGATGGCGAGCGTGGTGCGCCTGCCGGCGGCGTCGGGCGGCGACTGCACCCGCCCGGCGGTGACCGGGGGCGCGGCCGCGGGGCCGT
>NZ_BANB01000115.1 GCF_000964365.1 Acidisphaera rubrifaciens HS-AP3
CGGAGGCGATCTCGCGGTTGATCCGGCCGTTGATCATGATGGCGACGCGGGCCGCGACCTCGGTCGCGACGCCGACATTCTGCTCGACAAGCAGGACGGAGACGTCGCCGTCGCGCACGATCTGCAGCAGCAGCTCCTCGACCTGCGCGACGATCACCGGCGCGAGACCCTCGGTCGGTTCGTCCATGATGAGCACGCGCGGGTTCACCAGCAGCGCGCGCGATATCGCCAGCATCTGCTGCTCGCCGCCCGACAGCTGGCCACCCAGGCTGTCGCGCCGTTCCGCGAGGCGGGGAAAGGTCTGGAACACGCGGTCGACGGTCCACGCCCCGCCCGTCGCGATCAGGCGCAGATGCTCCTCGACGCTCAGCGACGGCCAGAGGCGCCGCCCCTGCGGCACGTAGCCGAGGCCGAGCTTCGCGATCTGGCCGGCGCGCAGCGTGGTCAGCTCCGTCCCATGCACGCGGATCGAGCCGCCGGCGCTGCGCAGCAGACCCATGATGGTCTGGCACAGCGTGGTCTTGCCCATGCCGTTGCGCCCGATCACCGACAGCACGCCGCGATCGAGCCGCAGATCCACGCCCTGCAGGACATGCGAGGGGCCGCGATAGACATGCAGGCCCCGCACCTCCAGCGCGGGCGTGCCGGCCGGGGTTGGAACCGCGTCAGGCATGGGCGCCGCCAAGGTACAGCTCCTGCACCTCCGGGTCGCTTTCGATCTCCTCCGGCCGGCCTTCCTTGAAGATGCGGCCGTTGTGCATCATCGTCACGCTGTCGACGACGCGCAGCGCCACGTCCATGTCGTGTTCGATGATGATGAAGCCGATATGCGGCGGCAGGGCGTTGAGGATCTCGAGCAGTTCCGACCGCTCGGTCGGCGACAGGCCGGCGGCGGGTTCGTCGAACAGAATGAAGCGCGGCGCCCCGGCGAGCGCGAGCGCGATTTCCAGCTGACGCTGCTGCCCATAGGCGAGTTCAGCCACCAGCAGGTCGCGCACCGGCACCAGATGCACGGCGTCCAACAGCTCCTCCGCCGCCTGCACCAGCGCGTCGGCGCGGCGCGGCGGCCGCATGGAAAAGCGCCCGCGCGAGACGCCGCGGCAGCCGAGATAGATGTTCTCAAAGACCGTCATGCCGGCAAAGAGCTGCGAGATCTGATAGGTGCGGCGCAGCCCCCGGCGGATGCGGTCCTGCGGCGGGAAATCCGTCACGTCCTCGCCGAAGAACCGGATCGTGCCGGAGGTCGGCGGGAAGTCGCCGGTGATGCAGTTGAACAGCGTCGTCTTGCCGGCGCCGTTCGATCCCAGCACCGCGCGCCGCTCGCCCGGCCGCACGCTGAGCGTGATGTCCGTCAGCGCCGCGAGCGCGCCGAACATGCGGGTGACACCGCGCAGCTCCAGCGCGTTGACCGCGCCCGCCGCCTGCAGCCGTTCCGCGACGCTGGCCATCACGCCGCCGCCCGTGGCCGGCCCCGCCAGCGTGCCCAGAGACCGAGCACGCCGTCGGGCGAGAAGAACACGATCAGCAGGAAGCCGAGGCCGATCAGCAGCTGGAACCGCTCCTGATTCAGCCCGACGAAGGTCAGCGCATCGGAGGCGAAGGTGCGCAGCAGCACGAAGATCAACGCGCCGATGAAGGCGCCGATCGGATCGCCGATGCCGCCGACCACCGCGATGACGAGGATGTCGACGACCGGCCCCACGCCCGCCGTGCCCGGCGCGATCTCGCCGTTCAGCCAGACCAGCAACACCCCGCCCACCGCCGCGATCAGCGACGCGATGGCATAGGCGGCGACGCGATGCGCCGTGACGTTGAAGCCGAGCGCCGCCATGCGGCGCGGATTGTCCCGCGCACCCTGCAACGCCAGTCCGAACGGGGTGCGGCGCAGGAAGACGGCGACGACATAGGCGAGCCCGGCCCAGAACAGCACGAGATAGTAGAACGCCACCGGCCGGCGCCAGTCGATGCCGAAGACATGCGGGACCGGGACGCTGTTGAAACCGGAGAACCCGTTGAAGATCGCGTAATTCTCGAGCGTCAGATAGAAGAACGCCGAGGCGATGGCGAGCGTGATCATGATCGTGTAGATGCCCGCCGTCCGCACCGCCAGCGCGCCGCTGACGGTGCCGAACGCGACGGCAATCAGGATCGCCGCGAGCACCGCCGCCCACCACGGCCAGCCCAGGCTGACAGTCGTGACGCCGCTATGGCCGAACACGGCGACCAGGTAGCCGGCGATGCCGGCGACCGTCATCTGCAGGAGCGAGACCATCCCGCCATAGCCCGCGAGCACGGTCAGCCCGAGCGCGATCATGCCGAGGACGAACGACCAGGCGAAGACCTGGACAAGAAAGAAGCCGTTGGCGACCAGCGGCATCAGCAGCAGCGCCGCGATGACCACCAGCGTCGGCGCGCGCAGCCCGAACACCACCGGCTCGCCGCGCGGACGACGACGCGCCGCGGCGGCGGCGGCCAGCAGCGCCATGCTCGCCCCGGCCTGTGCCGGCGCCACGTGCCGGCCGAGCAGCCCCGCCGGCCGGAAGGCGAGGACGGCCACCATGATGAGAAAGGTCAGCACGACCGAATAGGTCGGCAGGTAGACGATGCCCACCTGTTCCGACAGCCCGATCAGCAGCGCACCGAGCGCGGCCCCCGGGATGCTGCCCATCCCGCCCACGATCACCACGACGAGGGACGCCAGCAGGAAATGCGTGTCCTCGCCCGGCGCGAGCGACTGGAACGTGCCGCCGACGACGCCCGCGATCCCGGCGAGTCCGGCGCCGAAGGCGAACACCGCCGCGAAGATGAGCTGCACCGGCTTGCCGAAGGCGACCAGCATGTCCCGGTCATCGACGCCGGCGCGGATCATCATGCCGATGCGCGTCCGGTTCAGCGCCAGCCACATCAGCACGCCGATGACGACGGACGCGGCGAAGACCACCAGCCGCACGCGCGGATAGGTCAGCAGCACCGCGCTGCCGTCGCCGCGCGTCGCGACGACGATCGGCAGCTTGACGGCGCCGAGCAGGGAATCCGGCGCCTGTATCTGATAGAAGTCGCCACCGAACACCCACAGCATCAGGTCGCCGACGACAATCGAAATGCCGATCGTGACCAGCGTCTGCCGCAGGTCCTCGCCCTCCATGCGCCGGAACACGCCCCATTGCAGCAGCAGGCCCAGCAGGGCGGAGGCGGCGGCGGCGGCGACGAAGGCGAGCAGCCACGACCCGCTGGCCACGCCCACGACATACCCGACATAGCCGCCCAGAAGGTACAGCGTGCCGTGCGCCAGGTTCACGTTGCGCATCAGGCCGAAGATCAGCGTGAAGCCGCTGGCGACGAGGAAATACAGACCGCCGAGCGTCAGGCCGTTCAGCACGGCATTCAGCACCACCCGCTTGCGCCCCAGCACGGCGATCAGGCCGGCCGGCCACGCGCCGAACACCAGCCACGCGAGCAGCAGGATCAGGACGGCCACGACGGTCGCCCAGACCGGATGGCGCGCGATCACCCCGCCGCCGCCCGCGGCCGGCATGACGGCCGCCGTCCCCGGCGCGAAGGCCGCGCCCGCGCGCGGGGCGGGCGGTTGCGTTGCAAGGCGTTCGCTCATCCGGTGTGTGTCATCGCGCGTCCGTCCCGGTCCCGTCGTGACGCTAGGTCGGACGGTGGGGGCGGTCTTGCCAAATAATCTGATTCCCGCCGCGTTCAGGCGCCGAAGATGCGGGCGACGCGGCGATATTCGGTCGGCGACAGGCCGGTGTTGAGCGAGAAGAAGCGCGAGAAGCTGCTGGTCGAAGCAAAGCCGAGATCGAAGCCGATATCGGTGATCGGCTTCGGTGTCTCCGCCAGGTCCATCAGCGCGCGTTCCATGCGCATGGCATTGCGCACGAGGCCGGGCGTGGCGCCGATCTCGCTGCGGAACAGCTTGAAGAAATGCGCCCGCGACAGGCCGGCCCGCACCGCGATCGCGTCCAGTTCGACCGCGTTGCCGGCATCCTCCAGCATCAGCCGTATGGACCGCCGGATACGGCTGTCGCGCGCGTTCATCAGCCCGGCACCCTCGTCCGTCGGCGTGCCGGACTGCGCGAGGCATTCGCGCACGAGGTCGAGGAGCAACCCGTCGAGGCGCGTCGGCGCCGCTCCCGTCTCCAGCAAGGCGGCGATCTCCAGCACCCGGCGGCCGAGCAGCGGCACCATCTCGATCGTACTCTGCGCGAAGCGGAATCCCTGTCCGCACAGAAGACTGTTGGTCGCGAACCAGGACGGGCGGACATACAGCACCAGCATGAGGGTGCCGTCGCGGTGCGCCGGTTCCCATGCGTGCGGCTCCCACGGGTTGACCGCGACGCCGAACAGCGGCGACAGCAGCGATCGCCGCCCCGCGATTTCCAGCAGCCCGGGCGGTCCGTCCACGTGAAACAGCAGATGGCCGTCACGATGCAGATGCCGGGTCATCGGACGGTCGAGGTGGAACAGCACCGCGCGTCCGAACACACCGTGACAGATGGCCACCGCGTAGCTCAAGCGGCACGCCTGTCGCGCAGGTGGGTTGCTGCACTGCAGCCCACGTTTTCCCCCCGGCACAGAGGCCGACATTTTCTCGTTGCGGACCACGCGCCCTTCGCGTGAAAGGCACGCGTGAAACCGTGGCAGAAGCGATACTGAATGTAAAGCAAACCGTGCCGTCCCGTGCTCCGCTGTCCGGACAGTCCATTTCGCAGGTGCGAGAGACGCCATGGCCAGCCGGATACGCATACGCGGCGCGACGGTCGTCACGATGGACCCCGCGCTCGGCATCATCGACCCGGGCGACATCGTGATCGACCGGGGACGCATCGTCGCGATCGGCCGCGACCTGACGGACTGGGCGGTGACCGTGATCGACGGGCGGGGGATGATCGCCTTCCCGGGCTTCGTGAACGCACATCTGCATCTGTGGCAGACCGCGTTGCGCGGCATAGCGGCCGACTGGACGCTCGATCAGTATTTCGGCCGCGTGATCGGCGACATCGTGCGGCTGTACACGCCGGAGGACGCGCGCATCGGCAACCTCGCCGGCGCGCTCGACCAGCTCAACGGCGGGGTCACCACGCTGTTCGACTGGTGCCACATCGTCAACACGCCCGCGCACGCCGATGCGGCCGTGGATGGGCTGCTCGCGTCGGGCATACGGGCGGTGTTCGGCTACGGCACGCCGATGTGGC
>NZ_BANB01000114.1 GCF_000964365.1 Acidisphaera rubrifaciens HS-AP3
TGCCGCCGGACGGTGATCGTGGCCGCCGGCGTCCGTCACGCCTCGCCGGCGTCGCGCAGGATGCGCCGCGCCCTGGCCTCGTCGTCGTCGGCGACGGCGAGGCGGCGCGGCACCGCGCCGATGCTGCCGTCCATCACGCTCGCATGCCAGTCGAGCACGGTGGACTGGATGCCCGCGTCGGCAAGCAGTGCCGCGAGGAAGCTCAGCCTCACCGGATCGTTCGACGTCGCGACTGCGCGCATGCGGCCTCCCTGTTGTCCGTGGCGCCCCCTCCGCCCCGCCCGTGCGGCACGTGAGGGACCAAGCCATTGAGGCGCCTTGGCTTGACCCATTTTCGGCGCCGCCGATATGGTGGCCGAGCGCCATCCACAAGCAAGCCTGGAGAACCGCGTGGCCGACGTCGCCGGTCTGCCTGCCGCCGCCCGTGTCGCCGACAAGCCGATCACGGGACCCTCGGCGGCCGAGGAGGCCCTTGCCGGCCTGCTGTCACTCGTCGCCGATGATTTCGCCGCCTGCAACCGCGCGATCGTCGCGCGGATGCAGAGCCCGGTCGCGCTCATCCCGCAGCTTGCCGCCCATATCGTCGCCGCGGGCGGCAAGCGGCTGCGGCCGCTGCTGACGCTCGCCACCGCGCGCATGTGCGGCTATGGCGACGGCGACCGGCATGTGCAGCTCGCCGCCTGTGTCGAGTTCATCCATACCGCCACGCTGCTGCACGACGACGTCGTGGACGAAAGCAGCCTGCGCCGTGGGCTGGCGAGCGCCAACGCGATCTTCGGCAACAAGGCGTCGGTGCTGGTCGGCGATTTCCTGTTCGCCCGCGCCTTCGAGCTGATGGTGCGGGACGGGTCGCTGAAGGTACTGGCGATCCTGTCACAGGCCTCCGCCACGATCTCCGAGGGCGAGGTGCTGCAGCTCGTCACGCAGAACGACCTCTCCACCTCCGAGGACCGCTATCTGGAGGTGATCGAGGGCAAGACGGCCGCGCTCTTTGCCGCCGCGTGTCAGGTGGGCGCGGTGGTCGCCGGCAGGCCGGAGGAGGAGGAGCGGGCGCTGTCCGCCTATGGCCGCAACCTCGGCATCGCGTTCCAGCTTGTGGACGACGCGCTCGACTACGCGGCGGATGAGGCGACGCTCGGCAAGACGGTCGGCGACGATTTCCGCGAGGGCAAGATCACGCTGCCGGTGCTCGCCGCCTATCACGCGGGCGACGCGACGGAGCGCGCCTTCTGGCGGCGGACGATCGAGGACAGCGAACAGACCGAGGACGATCTGGATTACGCGCTTGCCTGCATCGAGCGGCGCGGCGCGATCCCGGCGACGATCGACCGGGCACGCCGCTATGCCGCCGCCGCCCGCGCGGCGCTGGCACCGTTCCCGGACACGGCGTATCGCGCGGCCCTTCTGGCGGTCGCGGACACGACGGTGCGGCGGGCGCGGTGAGCGCCAGCGCGCGCCAGCCGGCGATCTTCCTGTCGCATGGCGGCGGCCCGTGCTTCTGGATGAGCTTCCCGCCGCCCTTCGGCGCGCATGCCTTCGACGGGTTGCGCCACTACCTCGCGGGGTTGCTCGCGAGCCTGCCCGCGCCGCCCACGGCGATCCTGATGGTGTCCGGACATTGGGAGGAGGCGGTGCCAACGGTCGGCAGCGCCGCCGCGCCGGGCATGATCTATGACTATTACGGCTTCCCGGAGCATACGTACACGCTGCGCTATCCAGCGCCCGGCGATCCGGCGCTGGCGGCCCGTGTCCGCCGACTGTTGAGCGACGCCGGCATCGCCAATGCCGAGGATCCGGCGCGCGGCTTCGACCATGGCGTGTTCGTGCCGATGCTGATCGTCGATCCCGACGCGCGCATCCCGGTGGTGACGCTGTCGCTGCGCCGCGACCTCGATCCCGCCGCGCATGTCGCGATCGGCGCGGCGCTGACGCCGCTGCGCGACGACGGCGTGCTGATCATCGGCAGCGGCAACAGCTTCCACAACCTCCGCACCTTCTTCGACGGCGAGCCGGAGGCGGCGGCGACGTTCGATGCGTGGCTGACCGAGGCGGCGACGCAGCCCGATCCGGCGGCGGCGCGGGCGCGGCTGATCCGCTGGGCCGAGGCACCGGCGGCGCGCGCGGCGCATCCGCGCGAGGAGCATCTGATCCCGCTGATGGTGGTCGCCGGCGCCGCCGGGGATGATCCCGGACGGCGCGTCTTTCACGACGTGATCGGCGGCAAGGCGATTTCCGGCTACGCCTACGGCTAGCCGGGCCGGGCTCAGCCGACCGGGGCGATGCTCTCGCGCCGCAGCTGCACGGCGAGTTCGTCGAGCGCCGCGCGGACGCGGTCGAGCATCTCGTCGATCTCCGCCTCGTTGATGATCAGCGGCGGGCTGAAGCCGAGGCTGTCGCCCGGCAGCGCGCGGCTGATGACGCCGTGCTGTTCGCACAGCTTCGCCGCCCGCGCCGCGATCTTGCGCGACGGGTCGAAATTGGCGCGGGTTTCCTTGTCGGCGACAAGCTCGACGGCGCCGATCAGCCCGATGCCGCGCACCTCGCCCACCAGCGGATGGTCGGCGAAGCGCGACCGCAGCCCGGCCTGCATCGTGGGCGCGACTGCGCGGACATGGCCCACGATGTCGATCTCGTCGTAGATCTTCAGCGTCTCGACCGCGACGGCGGCGGGCACCGGATGGCCGGAATAGGTATAGCCGTGGCCGAACGTGCCGATGACATGGCTCTCGCGCGCCAGCCCCTCGAACACGCGGGCGTTGACCATGACCGCGCTGATCGGCAGGAATGCCGCCGACAGCGCCTTGGCGCAGGTGACGATGTCGGGCTGCATGTCGAAGGTCTGCGTGCCCCAGTAGTTGCCGGTGCGCCCGAAGCCGCAGATCACCTCGTCGGCGACCAGCAGCACGTCGTATTTGCGCAGCACCGCCTGGATCTTCGGGAAATAGCCGCGCGGCGGCACGATCACGCCGCCCGCGCCCATGATCGGCTCCGCCCACATCGCGGCGACGGTGTCCGGCCCTTCCGCGAGGATCAGCGCCTCCAGCGCCTCGGCGCAGCGGTCGGCGAACGCCTCCTCGCTCTCGCCGGGTCGCGCCTCGTGGTAATGGTGCGGCGTCATCGTGTGGACAAAGCCCGGCAGCGGCACGTCGAAGCTGCGGTGGTTGTTGACCAGCCCGGTCAGCGACGAGGCGGCGAGGGTGATGCCGTGATAGCCCTTCACGCGGCCGATCAGCTTCTTCTTCTGCGGCCGGCCGATCGCGTTGTTGTAGTACCAGACCATCTTGATCGCGGTGTCGTTCGCCTCCGACCCGGAATTGGCGAAGAACACGCGATGCATCGGCACCGGCGCGCGGGCGAGCAGCATCTCCGCCAGTTCGATCATCGGTTCGTGCGACTTGGCGGTAAAGCCGTGGTAGAACGGCAACTGACGCATCTGCCGCGCCGCCGCCTCCACCAGACGCTCGTTGTCGAAGCCGAGGGAGGCGCACCACAGCCCGGCCACCGCCTCGATATAGTCGCGCCCGGTATCGTCCCATACGCGCACGCCCTTGCCGCGCGTGATGACGACGGGGCCGATCTCCTGATGCGCGACGAGGTCGGTGTAGGGGTGGAGCACGCTGCCGATGTCGCGGGCGGCGTTGGAGTTGGCGAGCGGCGGCGTCATGGCGGTTACTCCCGGCGCAGGGGCGCGACGGCATCGCGCGATACGCCACCCTACGCCCGCATGGGGCGGCGCGACACCCCGGCGGGCCGGGTGTCTGCGTTGAACGCGTTGCCTCGCCCGACCCGGCTTCCCGCCGGACGGCCGCCCGACCATTCCCGCGACCGTCCGGCGACCAGGGCGGTTTTCGTTGACGCCACGCCGGCACGGCGTCACCAATCCGCGAGCAAACCGTCCGAGGATTCGTCCCATGCGGCGTCTGGCCGTCGCTTTCAGCCTGCTGGTTCCGATGCTGTTCGCCATCGCCGCGTGCGGCGAACATCCGGCATCCCCCAGCTTCGTGGTCTTCTTCTCCGATTTCTCCTCCACGCTTGATGCCCCGGCGCAGGGCGCGGTCTCGGCGGCGGCGAAATGGGCGACCAAGCATCAGGGTCCGGTCGTGGTCATCGGCTATGCCGATCCGAACGGCAGCCCGGCCGCGGCCTATGACATGTCGCATGCGCGGGCGCAGGCGGTGGTCGATCAGCTGATCCGCGACGGCGTCGCCGCCTCGCGCATCACCAAGGAGGCGCGCGGCTCCACCGACTACACCCTCTCCTCGCAGGAAAGCCGGCGGGTCGAGATACGCATCCTCGGGGGCTGATGACGGCGCGCGCCGCGGCCCGCGCGCCGGTGGCGACGCCGGCGGC
>NZ_BANB01000113.1 GCF_000964365.1 Acidisphaera rubrifaciens HS-AP3
GGCCGTCGCGGCGGACGCTTCGGTCTTGACGATGCGGCACTTGCCCTCGCGATCCTCGATCGGCAGCTTCAGCGCGCCAAAGAAGTCGTCATAGGCCCGCTTCACCTCGGGGTAGATGACGGCCTTGTGATAGTTGCCGCCGATCAGCACGCCGCCCGGCTTCAGCAGGTTCCACCACGCGTTCAGCATGGCCGTGACACCATGGTAGTCGGCGCTGGCGTCGAGATGCACCACGCCCGGATGCACGTCGAGGAACAGCAACAGGCTCGCCGCGCTCATTCCGTCCATCGTCAGCGGCAGGATGTAGTTGCCGAGGCCGAAGCGCAGCACGTTGTTGGCGAACCGGCCATACAGCGTCGCGCCGCCGGCCTCGAACCCGAGCGCCTCGAACGTCTCGTCCGCCTGCCATTCGGCGAGTCCGCCGAGGAAGGTGTCGACCGCGATCACCACGCCGTCGATCTTGCGGGCCTTCAGTTCGCGGGCCATCACGATGGCCGAGCCGCCCTTGCCGGTCCCGACCTCGACCACGTGGCGCGGCGTCGTGCCCGCGATCGCCTCGGCCAGATAGGGGTGTTCGCCGCGCCAGCCGCTGAGATCAACCTCCTGCACGTTGGGCGGGTGGTCGAGGAACGGGTCACGGCCCCGCCAGATGCGGGTAATCAGGTCGTGGCGCACGCGGCTCATGAACGCGTCCTTCTTTGCGGGCGATGGGAATACGTGTCCGGCTAGACGATCGTTGCCGGGACCGTATTGAGCGCCGGGGACACGGTCAATAACGCGACGTTTGCCATGTTTTTGTGTAGGGTGCGTAGGCCGTCGCCACACGCGGATCGAGCAGCGCGGCCAGCTCTTCGGCGTGACGATAGGTGGGCATCAGCCGCCGCAGCAGCGGATCGGCGTGGGTCGCCGGATGGAGATACGCCTCGCTCGCGCCCGGCGGCAGGTGCGCCGCGAGCGTGAGCAGCCGGTCGGCGGTCATCGCCCCGGTCCAGCGCAGGCCGAAGCAATGATCCTCGACCGCAAGGCCAGCCCGGCGGGCCGTGCGCCGCAGCAAGCCCGTCCAGGCATACAGCGCCCGCGCGCCCGGGCCGGATCGCGCGCCGCAGGCCGCCAGCACGGATGGCGGCTCCGCCGGCACCCGCACACGCGACAGGCCATGGGCGCGCCCGGCGGCGACCAGCATGCGCCCGACCGTGGGGTGCAGATGCATGTGCTTGTGTGCGTCGGCGTGATGCAGCGCGAGGCCGGTCGCGGCATAGGCGGCGAACTGCGCGCGGATTTCCGCCGCGAGCTGCGTCCGCACGCGGCGGTTGAAGGCATAGGCGATGCCGAGGCGAAGCTGATCCGACGGAAACTGGCCCGCCGCATCCACGAGATCGGGGATGTCGGCTTGCGGCAGGACGGCCGGTCCCTCGATCACCACCAGATGCAGCCCGACCCGCAGCCCGGGCAGCCGGCGCGCGCGCGCGACGGCATCCGCCGTCGCCTCGCCGGCCACCATGAGGCTGGCACACGCCAGCACGCCGTCGCGATGCGCGCGCTCGACCGCTTCGTTGACGACGAGCGAGAGGCCGAAATCGTCGGCGGTGAAGCGGACGCTGCGGCTGGTCACGCCGCCTTGTGACGTTCGCGCAGGAAGTGGAAGAACTCCACCCCTTCGCGCAGGCGGCGCTTCATCATCTGCGGGCTGCGTATCATCTCGCCGACGATGGAGGCGATCTTCGGGGCGCGGAAGTAGAACTGACGGTAGAACGTCTCCACGCTGTCGAAGATTTCCGTGTGCGACAGATGCGGATAGTGCAGCGGCGCGATCTGCACGCCGTGATCGTCCACCAGCTCCGCGTTGGCGGCATCGAGCCAGCCGTTCTCGACCGCCTGATTGTACAGGAACGTGCCCGGATAGGGCGCGGCGAGGGAGACCTGGATCGTGTGCGGGTTGATGTCGGTGGCGAAGCGGATCGTCTCCCGGATCGTCTCCGTCGTCTCGCCCGGCAGGCCGAGGATGAAGGTGCCGTGGATCTTGATGCCGAGCTCGTGGCAGTCCTGCGTGAAGCGGCGCGCGACCTCGATCCGCATGCCCTTCTTGATGTTGTGCAGGATCTGCTGGTTGCCGCTCTCGTAGCCGACCAGCAGCAGCCGCAGCCCGTTGTCACGCAGCACCTTCAGCGTCTCGCGCGGCACGTTGGCCTTCGCGTTGCAGGACCACTGCACGCCCAGCTTGCCGAGCTTGCGCGCGATCGCCTCGGCGCGCGGGAGGTCGTCGGTGAAGGTGTCGTCGTCGAAGAAGAACTCCCGCACCTGCGGGAAATAGCGCTTGGCCAGCGCGATCTCCTCCACCACGTGATCGGGCGAGCGGGTGCGGTAGCGGTGGCCGCCCACCGTCTGCGGCCACAGGCAGAACGTGCACCGGCTCTTGCAGCCGCGTCCCGTGTAGAGCGAGACATAGGGGTGCAGAAGATAGCCGATGAAATAATCCTCGATCCGCAGGTCACGCTTGTAGACCTCGGTGACGAAGGGCAGCCGGTCCATGTCCTCCAGCATCGCGCGGTCCTTGTTCTGGACCAGCACGCCGGACGGGTTGCGCCAGGTGATGCCGTCCACCGACGCGAGATCGCGGCCCTCGGCAATTTCCTTGATGGTGAAGTCGAACTCGTTGCGCGCGACGAAGTCGATCGCGCCGCCCTGAGCGAGGCTTTCGGTCGGCTGCACCGCCACCTTGGCGCCGACGAAGCCGATCTTCATCGACGGGTTCGCCTCCTTCAGCCGCCGCGCCACCTCGACGTCGTTGGCGAAGGACGGGGTGGAGGTGTGGATCACGCACAGGTCATAGGACCGCGCCTGCGCCAGGATCGGGTCGAGGCCGAGCCGCGCGGGCGGGGCGTCGATCAGCTTGCTGCCCTCGACAAGGGCGGCCGGCTGGGCGAGCCAGGTCGGAAACCAGAACGACTTGATCTCACGCCGCGCCTGATAGCGCGAGCCGGCGCCGCCGTCGAAACCGTCGAACGAAGGCGGCTGCAGGAAAAGGGTCTTCATCATCGCACGGGCATCCTCATTGGACGGCCTCGGTCTGGTAGAGCGGGACGGGCATCTCCGCGCCGGACGGGCGCGCCGGCGGCAGCCCGACCGAGCTGCCCGCGTCGAGCGCGTGCCCGCGCCACTCCACCCGCCGGCTCGCATAGCTCGCCGTCATCAC
>NZ_BANB01000112.1 GCF_000964365.1 Acidisphaera rubrifaciens HS-AP3
GGTCGGGCGCGGAGGTCGCGGGTGAGGGGGCGTTGCCCGACGGCGTGCCGGCGGTGCCGTCGTCCGGGCGGGCGTCGTCCGGACGCAGGTCGGGCCGGACCGGCTTCACGTCGGCGTCGGCGAGATCGGCGGAGTCAGCGGGCGCAGTCATCGAACGCGTAACCGACGGGCAGTAGGGTCAGGTCCGGGCCGGCAGGGTCGCCGGGGCAGCAAGTCGTCGAACGGCAGGCACGTCCCGCGGTTCATGCCCGGCAATCGCGCCGGCCAACAGCCATAGCCCGCGGACGGCCATGAGCCGGGCGAGGGGATCGATGTCGGGACGCATGGTCGGGCGGCGGTGCTGCGGGGCAGCATACTCATTGTCCCTGCGCAGGTCCGCCACAAAAGCACCGGCAATGCGGCAAGCTTTGGGCCGGTGGGGTGCCGCGATCGCATGGCTGGCGTGACCGCCTTGGCACGCAAGTCGCGGGGCTGCCCGGTCGACCGGCCGGCGCCGGGCGATCGCAACTGAACCTGTTGCTGCGCGTTGCGCCACAGATGCGGGAAATCAAAGCTTTCTTCACACGATGCTGCTAGGAAACGGCCAAGCGCGTCGGTAATATCCGGTAACACGACGGAACCGGGGTGCGGGACCACAGCGACGGCGACGAACGGCCGAGACGAGCGCGCTTACAGCATTACGCCGACGGGCAACCAAAAGGGGGGTTGGGGCATGGGACGGTCACGGATCGCGACGCGTGCGTATACCCGCAAGGTCCTTCGCCGGGTGCTACCGATCTGCGTCGCGGTGGCATCGGTTTATGCGCTCCTGCCGTATGTTGTCCTCTACCAGCTCGGCCAAGCGGTCCGCCACGGCGACGCGGCGACCCTCGGACGCCTCGTCGCGTGGGACGACGTGCGCGAGGGGCTGAAGGAAGACGTCTGCGACGAGATGGTCGACGCCCCGGCGCCGAACACGGTCGCCGACAACACGGTCGCCGGCCATACCGAGACGGTGGCGCAGGGCGTCGGGCCTTCGGCGCCGCAGGGCGGCGGGCTCAAGCCGTTCGGCTTCTCGTTCGTCCGGGGCGTGGCCGGCAACATGATCGACGCCAACGTCACGCCGGACGGCCTGGTCTCCGCCGCCCACCGCGCCGGGCTCGACCAGCCGGCTACCGGCGGCCGTGATCTGGTGGCCGAGGACGCGCCTCGCATCGTGTGGGCCTTCTTCGACGGCCCCACGGCGTTTTCCGTCTGGCTGCAGCCGCATGACCCGTCCATCGGTCCGATCCATATCCGCCTGGAAATGCACGATTTCCACTGGCAGGTGGTGCGGGCGTGGCTGCCGCGCACCCTGCTCGCGCGGGCCAACGAACGCACCTGAGCGAGCGCCGCGCGACAACTGTCGCACGCGCCGGGGCCGGGCGGCCGACGCGCTGACGGTTGACGCCGCGCGTGCCGGGTGGAACCTCGGCGCCTACTCCGGCCCGAGGATCAGGACATGACGCTGCCCGAGACGATGACCTTCATGCACATGCAGGCGCCGGGCGCGCCGGATGTGCTCCGCCCCGCCACCGGGCCGGTGCCGCGCCCGGCCGCGGACGAGGTGCTGATCCGGGTCCAGGCCGCCGGCGTGAACCGGCCCGACGTGGCGCAGCGGCAGGGCCATTATCCGCCGCCGCCCGGCGCCAGCCCGATCATCGGCCTGGAGGTGGCGGGCGAGGTGGTGGCGGTCGGAGACGAGGCGCGGCCCTGGCGCGTGGGCGACACGGTGTGCGCCCTGACCAACGGCGGCGGCTATGCCGAATACGCGGTGGCGCCGGCGCCGCAATGCCTCCCCTGGCCCGCCGGCTATGACGCGGTGCGCGCCGCCGCGCTGCCGGAGAACTATTTTACCGTCTGGGCCAACCTGTTCGGACACGGCCGCCTGCAACGCGGCGAGCGCGCGCTGATCCATGGCGGCACCAGCGGCATCGGCCTGACGGCGATCCAGCTGGCGACCGAGTTCGGCGCCGTCGCCTATGCGACCGCCGGCTCCGCCGACAAATGCCGTGCGTGCGAGCGGTACGGCGCGGCGGCGGCGATCAACTACCGCGACGCCGATTTCGTGGAGGCGGTCCGGCAGCTGACGGACGGGGCGGGCGTCGATGTGGTCCTCGACATGGTCGCCGGCGACTACATCGCCCGCGATCTGCGCTGTCTCGCGCTCGACGGGCGGCTTGTCATCATCGCCTTCCTCGGCGGGTCGAAGGTGGAGTCGTTCGACTTCCTCACCGTGATGACGCGCCGGCTGTCGATCACCGGCTCGACGATGCGGCCGCGCACGACGGCGCAGAAGGGCGCCATCGCCCGCGCGCTGTTCGAGACCGTGTGGCCCGTCCTCGATCAGGGGCGGGCGGGGCCGGTCATCCACGAGGTCTTCCCGCTGCGCGAGGCGGCGGCGGCGCACCGGCTGATGGAAAGCAGCGCGCATGTGGGCAAGCTGATGCTGCGCGTCGCGGACTGATTACGTTCGCGCGTTTTCGTGTCTGACGTGCGTCGGTCGCTGGATTTTCCACCAAGGCGCTAGTTTTGTTTGCGGCCTGATGTAAGAGTCTGTTCACCCGTCGGCCCCATCCTGCAGGCCGTGCGGGGCGGATCGGGTGAACAGACATGCTGCGTGTGATCGGCTGCATCACGCATGAGCACGATTTCCGGCTGGTCGTCCTGGCCGCCTGCATCTGTGTCCTTGCCTGCTCCACCACGCTCAACCTGATCGCCTGCGCGCAGCCCGGACAGCGCTCCGCGCCGGTCTGGCTGCTGGCCGCCGCGGGGGTCTTCGGCTGCGGCGTCTGGTCCGTGCATTTCGTCGCGATGCTCGGCTTCCGGCCCGGGGTGCCGGTGGTCTTCATGCTGCCGCAAACCGCGCTGTCGCTGCTGGTGGCGACGGCCGGCACCAGCGCCGCCCTGCTGCTGGCGCACGCGATCCGGCCGCGCCCCGTCGCCGTGACGGTGGGCGGCCTGATGCTCGCGGCGGCGATCGGCGGGATGCACTATGTCGGGCTGTCCGGCATGCGGCTGCCCGGCTCGTTCGACTACGACGCGGGCGGGGTCATCGCCTCCGTGCTGATCGCGGCGGCGTGCGCGATCACGGCGCTGGCCCGGATGCGCGGCCTCGAACGCTTCGAACGCCGGGCGGAGGTGACGGGCCTGCTGTGCCTCGCCATCGTCGGGCTGCATTTCACCGGCATGGGCGCGCTGCGCCTGTATCCCGGGACGGCCGGCGGGGCCGAGGGGATCACGCTCGGCAGCGGGTCGCTCGCCGTGAACGTGGGGTCGGTCACGCTCGCCGTGCTGGTCATCGCCTCGGCCGCCGCCCTGCTGGAGCGACGCATGGCGCGCCGCTCGCTTGCCGACCTGCGGCGTTTGCAGGCCTTGAGCGACATCTCCCGCGAGGGGCTGGTGATCCATCGCGACGGCGCGATCCTGCACGCGAACGCGGCGGCCGCGCGCCTCGTCGGCACCGCGCCGGAGGCGCTGACCGGCACCCGCGTCGTCGATCTCCTGGCGGAAGCCGACCGTCCGGCGCTGCTGGCCGGCGACGGCGCCGCGCTGGCCGACGAGGTGTTCGCCGAGGCGCGGCTGCGCCACCCCGACGGCGCGCTGGTGCCGGTCGAACTCACCGGCAGCCGCATCGAGCATGACGGCCGGCCGGCCAGCGCCCTCGTCCTGCGCGACATGACCTATCGCACGCAGGCCGAGGCGCGGATGCGCCATCTCGCGCATCACGACGCGCTTACGGACCTGCCGAATCGCGTGCTGCTGCACGAGCGGTTGACCCATGCGCTGGAGACGGCGGCGGCGACGCGGGTCGACGCGGCGGCGGCCGGCGAGGAGGGGGAGGCATGCGACGGCGCCGGCATCGCGCTGCTCTACATCGATCTCGACCGGTTCAAGCCGGTCAACGACGTGCTCGGCCATGCCGTGGGCGACGCCGTGCTGCGCGAGGCGGCGCGGCGGCTGCGGGCGGAACTGCGGCCGGGGGACACGGTCGCGCGCGTGGGCGGCGATGAGTTCGTGATCGTCCTGCCCGGCCGCTGCGACCCCGGCACCGCCGCGTGGCTGGCGCGGCGGG
>NZ_BANB01000111.1 GCF_000964365.1 Acidisphaera rubrifaciens HS-AP3
GTGCCGGTGCTGGGCTTCGGCGCGCGCCCGGCGCTGCTGGCGCTGTCGCTCTATGGCCTGCTGCCGGTGGTGCAGGCGACGCTCGCCGGCCTCGACAGCGTGCCCGCCCCGGTGCGCGAGGCCGCCGAGGGCCTGGGCTTCCCGCCCTGGCGCCGCCTGCTCGCCGCCGAACTGCCGCTCGCCGCCCCGCTGATCCTCGCAGGGTTGCGCACGACGGCAGTGATCGACGTCGGCACCGCCGCCATCGCATCGACCATCGGCGTCCGCACCCTCGGCACCCCGATCATCCTCGGCCTGGACGGCGACAACACGGCCTATGTCGTGCAGGGCGCCGTGCTGGTGGCGCTGCTGGCGCTGGTGCTGGATCAGGCGATCGGGCGGGTGGGGCGTTGGGCGACCGCATCAGAGACGCGGAGGGCAGCCGCTTGAGATGATGGAGACGCGGCGAACGAACAGGGCAAGCCGCGAGACGGCACGCCGGCGCGGCACGCCGTCACGTTTGAACACAGACGCCTCCTCCCGGCGGCGCTACTCTGCGCTCGCTGGCAAGAACCGCGGCGCGGCCCCGACGTCTGGACCATGCCGAGGACGGGAGAGACGGATGCCCATAGTCAAGTACCGGATGGTCAATCCCCGCCTGAACCCCCGCCGCACGCGGCTGGAGGTGCCGGGTTGGGCGGGGCAGCGGGAGCCGCGTGCCGACGGGTCGCATGAACATGCCTGGCACTGCCTGCCGTTCTCCGAGGCGGCGAGCGCGGGCATCGAGCTGTGTTATCCGTACGACGACGAACTGCATGTCTCGATGCGGGACGGCGCGCTGGTGTTCGACATCCATTCGGCGGCGCCGCCCGCGCCGGACCGGCCGGTGCCGGCGTTCCGCAGCTTCGGGCGCGACTACTACACGTATCAGAGCCTGATCGACCTCAAGGTGCCGGACACCCACGCGATCAAGACGGAGACGCATCCGCGCTTCTACACCGACCGCACGGGCACCTGTCCCGTCGCGGTGCCGGCGCTGATCCGTCACTGGTGGCCGATGGTCTACTTCCTTGTCTTCAAGTCGCCCGACGAGGGGCGCACGCATGTCTTCCGGCCCGGCGAGCCGTTCATCCAGATCACGGTGGTGGAGGCCGACGAACGGCCGGAGCTGGAGCCCATGTCGCCGGAGGAGGCCGCCGAGCGCGAGTTGCAGTCAAAGCGCATCTACGCCAGCCGCGATACGCTGGGCGCGGGCACGCGCTGGACGTCGTCCACCAATACCGTCTTCGACGGCACCTATCGCAACATCCTGGGCGCCGCGCGGGCAACGACGCGGAAGTAGGCCGGCACTTGACCGCAAGTTCCCGCAACGCAAACGCCCGCCGCGGCAGTCCGGCCGGGGCGGGCGTTCGTCGCATTCGGCCCCGCGCAGCGCGGCGCCGGGCCGGTAATCAGTAGCGCGGGCCGTAGGGCGAGTAGTACGGCTGGTAATAGCCCTGATAGTACGGGTGGTAGTACCAGTTATGGTGATGGTGGTGATGATGGTGATGGTGATGGTGGTGGTGATACCAGTACTGCACCCGCTGCACCTTCACCCCGCCGTCCGAGACCGCCGGGACGAGCGTGGGCCCGGCATCCACTTCGGGCGGCGCGGCCGGCGCCTCGGCCGCCGTCTTCAACAGGTCGAGGGCGTTCGGGATCGGCCGCAGCAGATCGGCGTAGGACGACGCCTGCAACGCAGCATCGAGCGTGGGCGGGGCAGCCGGCGCGGCACTTGCCGGCACGGCGGCCGCGAGCGCCGACACGGCACCGATCAGGCTGGCAACGGTCTTATCCATGGCTCCTTCCTTTCGCGCGTCTCGCCCACGCCGCTGCATTCAGATGGCGGCTGCCGGCGTCCGCGCGCATATGCACTGTGGCGCAGAACGCGGTGCCTGAGCATTGGGTTTTGCAACGGTTTGCAACGCGGCGCACGCCGCCCTGGGCCGGGCCGTCACAACGGCGTGACCGGCATCCACTGGACGTCGCCGATCCGCGCGGCACCGGCGGCGATCATGGCGAGCCTGTCGAAGCCGAGCGCGATGCCGGCGCAGGGCGGCAGACCATGGGCGACGGCGTCGAGGAAATCCTCGTCGAGCGGCCAGTCATCCTCCGTCCCGTACAGCGCCGCGCGACGCGCGCGGTCCGCCAGGAAGCGCGCGCGCTGCTCCCACGCATCGGTCAGCTCCGCGTAGGCGTTCGCGAGTTCGATGCCGCAGACATACAATTCGAACCGCTCCGCCACGCGCGGATCGCGCGGATCGCGTCGCGCCAGCGCCGCCTGCGCCGCCGGCCAATGCGTCAGGAACGTGGGCCGCGCCTGCCCGAGATGCGGCTCGATCCGGTCGAGCAGCAGGCGGAAGAACAGATCCTCCCAGGTCTCGCCCGCCCGCAGCACGACCCCGGCCGCGGCGGCGAGCGCCGGCGCGTCATCGGCGGTCGCGATCACGTCGGTGCCGGTCCAGCGCGCGAACGCCTCGGCGACGGTGAGACGTTCGAAGGCATCGAGCGATGTCGTCACGTCCCGGCAGGACACGACGGGCGGCAGCACGGCACGCAGGTACGCCTCCGTCTCGTCCATCAGCGCGTCGAGAGTCGCGTCCGGGCGATACCATTCGAGCATGGTGAATTCGGGCGCGTGCAGGTCGCTTCCCTGCTCGTTGCGCCAGACTCGCGCGAGCTGGAACACCCGGCCGGCGCCCGCGACGAGCAGCCGCTTCATCGCGAACTCCGGACTGGTGTGCAGGAAGCGGCGCACGCGGCTGCCGTCGGTCGCGATCTGTTCGGTCGCGTAGGCGCGCAGATGCACCTCCTCGCCCGGCGTCGGCACCGCATACGGCGTCTCGACCTCGACATAGCCGCGCGCGTCGAAGAAGGCGCGCGTGGCGGCGGCGAGGCGCGCCCGGCGGCGCAGATGGGGGAGGCGCGCGGCGAAGGCGTCCGCCGCCCAGGGCGGCCGCGCCATCAGTAGAGCGGGCGGTATGTCCAGTACGGCCAGGGATAGCCGTAGACCTGCACAGGGTAATAAATCTGATACTGCGGCGGCGGCATCGCCTGTGCCTCAGCCTCGTCGCTGCGCGCGGCGCGCTGTTCGGCCGGCACGCGGGCGGCGCGCAGGTGCGGCCGGGCGGGTCCGTAATAGGGCGG
>NZ_BANB01000110.1 GCF_000964365.1 Acidisphaera rubrifaciens HS-AP3
CGGGAAGCGTTGGACGGTCGCCGGCTCGATCCGCCCGACGACGAGGCCGCGGCTGTCCCCGGCGCCTCGTCGGTGCCCGATCGCCGCGGCTGACACGCGCGGGCGAGGTGGCGAGGCCGCCGCGCGCCGGCGCGCGACCTCAACGCGGGATTGCTTCGCGCGCGAACGTCCCTCGTGGTCGCGCATGGTCGCGGCCGTTGTCCCGCGCGCGACGCATGTCGCGGATTGCCGTTCGGTAATCCGTGTCAACCGTTTCTATTTGCAGCGCAGCATCGTGCCCGGCCATTGACTTGCTCAGCGTGGCAAGAGAGAGTCACGAAAAATAACGATACCGTAGCAGGGAGGCTTCGGTGGTTTCTCATGCCACGGACGTTGAGACGACGAAAAGGCCGCTGACCGACAAACCGCTGTTGCGCGTCGAGAGCGTCACCAAGCGATTTGGCGGCGTCGTTGCGCTGTCCGACGTGTCGTTCGATGTGCTGCCGGGACAAATCTGCGGCCTGATCGGTCCGAACGGGTCGGGCAAGACGACGCTGTTCAACTGCATCAGCGGCATCTACCGGCCGGAGAGCGGCGGCATATACGTCGACGGCACCCAGGTCGTGGGGACCAAGCGGCATCGCATGGCCGCGCTCGGCATCGGGCGCACGTTCCAGAACCTCGCTTTGTTCCGGTCGATGACGGTGCGGCAGAACGTGCTGGTCGGTGCGCATCATCTCGGCCACTCCGGCTTCGTCGCCAACGCGCTGCGCCTGCCGTCGGCCGGGCGCGACGACGCGCGGGCGACGGCGGATGCCGACGTACTGCTTGAGATGCTGGACCTGGCCCCGGTCGCCGACGTGCTAGTGGCCGCCCTGCCATTCGGCACGCAGAAGCGGGTGGAGCTGGCGCGGGCCCTGATCGGACGGCCGAAGCTGCTGTTGCTCGACGAGCCGGCGGGCGGTCTGAATCACGGCGAGGTTGAAGAGCTTGAACGGCTTTTCCTGGCGATCCGCGATCGTTTCTCGCTCGCGATCCTTCTGGTCGAGCATCACATGACCCTGGTGATGCGCGTCTCCGACAAGGTCGTCGCGCTGGAGTTCGGGGTGAAGATCGCCGAAGGCCGGCCGGCGGAGGTGCAGGCGGAGCCCGAGGTCATCCGCGCCTATCTCGGCGACACCGTCGAGCGTGCCCATGAAGCTGCTTGAGGTTGTCGGGCTGGAGGCCGGGTACGGACCGACCACGGTCCTGCGCGGCCTCGACTTCGAGGTGGCCGAGGGTGGCGTCACGACGCTGCTGGGCGCGAACGGCGCCGGCAAGACGACGACGCTGCGCGCGATCTGCGGCATGATACCGGTGCGCGGGCAGATCACGCTCGCCGGACAACGGATCGACGGGCGCGCGACCGAGGATATCGTGCGCGCCGGCATCGCCCATGTGCCGGACGGACGCGGCACGTTCATGGAGCTGACGGTCGAGGAGAACATGCGGCTTGGCGCCTATACGCGGCGCGACCGGCAGATACGGCCGGATTTCGAGCGGATGTTCGGCTATTTTCCCCGGCTGAAGCAGCGGTTCCGCCAGCAGGCCGGCACGCTGTCGGGCGGCGAGCAGCAGATGCTCGCGATCGCCCGCGCGCTGCTGTTGCGTCCGAAGCTGCTGCTGCTCGACGAGCCGTCCTTTGGTCTCGCGCCGCTGATCGTGCGCGAGATCTTCGAGATCATGCGACGCATCAACAGCGAGGACGGGGTGGGCATACTCGTGGTGGAACAGAACGCCAATCTCGCGCTGTCCTTCGCGGACCGGGCGTATCTGCTGGAGACCGGGCGCATCGTGCGCGCGGGGCCGGCGGACGAACTCGGCCGCGACGAGGCGATCCGCCGCGCGTATCTGGGTTACTGACGCATGGCGGGCTTACTCCACCAAATCCTGTCCGGGCTCGCGACCGGCGGCATCTATGCGTCCGTCGCGCTGGCGCTGGTGATGATCTACCAGGCGACGCATCACGTGAACTTCGCGCAGGGCGAGATGGCGACCTTCTCGACCTATCTCGCGCTGATGTTCATCAATCTCGGCCTGCCATACTGGGCGGCGTTCGTGGTCACGGTGGTGCTGTCCTTCGCCCTCGGCGTGGTGATCGAGCGTGTCCTGATGCGGCCGATGGCGAATGCCCCCGTGCTCGCGAGCGTGGGTGTCTTCATCGGCCTGTTGCTGATCTTCAACGCATCCACGGGCGCGATCTGGGATTACACGACCAAGGCGTTTCCCACGCCGTTCGGCGACCGGCCGCTGCTCGGCGGCTACATCTCCGGCCACGAACTCGGCTCCACGGCGGTGACGCTGGTCGTCCTGCTGCTGGTCTACGTGTTCTTCCGCTACACGCGGCTTGGCCTTGCGATGCGGGCGGCGGCCTATAATCCGGTCTCCTCGCGCCTCGTCGGCGTGCGGGTCGGGTGGATGCTGGCGCTGGGCTGGGGGCTCGCGGCGGCCATCGGGGCGGTCGCCGGGATGATGGTCGCGCCGATCGTGTTTCTCGATCCGAACATGATGGGCGGCATTCTGCTGTATGCATTCGCCGGCGCGCTGCTGGGGGGGATCACCAGCCCGCTCGGCGCGGTCATCGGCGGCTTTTCCGTGGGCGTGATCGAAAACCTGGCCGGCGCCTACATCGTCGGGACGGAGCTGAAGCTGTCGCTCGCGCTCGTCATCATCGTGGCGGTGCTGGTGATCCGGCCGTCCGGTCTGATGGGCCGGACCATCGTGGCGAGGGTATAAAACCGTGTCGGGAAACACCCTGGCGATGGCGCGCGCGGCGCGCGGGGCGGGACAGCCGGCCGGTTTGCTGCCGACGGCGGTGGTGCTGGCGGTGCTCGCGGCGCTGACATTCTTCCTCAGCGGCTACCAGCTTTTCCAGCTGACCACCGCGATCGCCTACGGCATCGCGATCCTCGGGCTGGTGATCCTGACCGGCTACACCGGGCAGATCTCGCTGGGACACGGCGCGTTCTACGCGATCGGTGCCTATGTCACCGCGATCCTGATGTCGGTGTACGACGTGCCCTACTGGGCCACGTTGCCGGTCTCGGCGGTGGTGTGCGCGATCTTTGGCCTGTTGCTCGGCTTTCCCGCCTTGCGCCTCGGCGGCCTGTATCTCGCCCTGACGACGTTCGGGCTCGCGGTCGCGCTGCCGCAGCTGCTGAAGCATCCGCTGCTGCAGGATTGGACGGGTGGCGTGCAGGGCATCGTCATCACCAAGCCCGATCCGCCCGCCTGGCTCAAGCTGACACCGGATCAATGGCTGTATCTCTTCTCCCTCGCGGTCGCGGCGGTGCTGTTCGTGCTCGCCCGCAACCTGCTGCGCGGGCGGATCGGCCGCGCGTTCATCGCCGTGCGCGACCATCCGCTGGCGGCGGAGGCGATGGGGATCGACATCGCCATGGTCAAGACCGGCGCGTTCGCGGTCAGCGCCCTGTATACCGGCATCGCCGGCTCGCTCGGGGCGATCGCGGTGCAGTTCGTGGCGCCCGACAGCTTCGGCGTGTTCCTGTCGATCGCGCTGTTCGTCGGCCTGGTGGTCGGCGGCGTTGGCACCATCGGCGGGGCGCTGTTCGGGGCGCTGTTCATCGTGTTCGTGCCGAACGTCGCCGCCGATATCAGCAAGGCGGCGCCGGACGCGGTGTATGGCGCGATCCTGATCGCGGTGATGTTCGTCATGCCCGCCGGTGTCGCCGGCACGCTGGGACGGTTGCTGGCACGCCGGTCCTGAAGAAGCTACCGCCGCGCGGAACCGGCCGGCGGACGTGCAACGGCTCGAATTGGGGAGGATTGCAGATGATCAAACGTCGTCCATTGCTGGGCGGTATGCTGGCGGCGGGCACGGTCGCGCTGTCCGGCGCGCGGGCCCGTGCGGCCACGCCGGGGGTGACCGCGACCGAGATCAAGATCGGCAATACCGAGGCCTATAGCGGGCCTGCCTCGGCCTACGGCATGATCGGCAAGACCGAGGCCGCGTTCTTCAAGATGGTCAACGACCAGGGCGGGGTAAACGGCCGGAAGATCAACTTCATCTCGTATGACGACGGCTATTCGCCGCCGCGCACCGTCGAACAGGTGCGCAAGCTGATCGAACAGGACGAGGTCGCCTGCCTGTTCAATGATCTCGGCACGCCGACCAACACCGCGGTCGAGAAATACGTCAACGCGAAGAAAGTCCCGCATCTCTTCCTGGCGACCGGCGCCAACAAGTGGGGCGACTACAAGCGCTATCCGTGGACCATCGGCTTCCAGCCCAGCTATCGGACCGAAGCCGAGATCTATGGCAAGCACATCACCGCCGCGACGCCGAAGGCCAAGGTTGGGATTCTTTATCAGAACGACGATTTCGGGAAGGACTACGTCAACGGGCTGAAGGACGCGTTCGGCGACAAGTATGACACGATGGTCATCAAGGCCGTGTCGTATGAATCCACCGACCCGACGGTGGACAGCCAGCTCGTCACCCTGCAATCGGCCGGTGTCGACGTGCTGGTCACCGCCGCCATCCCGAAATTCGCGGCGCAGGTGATCAAGAAGCTGGCGGACATGGCCTGGAAGCCGCAGCACTACCTCACCAACGTCTCCATCTCCGTCGGCGCCGTGCTGAAGCCCGCAGGGCTCAAGAACGCGGTCGGCATCATCACCGGCGCGTTCATCAAGGACAGCACCGACGCGCGCTGGGCCAACGATCCCGGCATGAAGGAATGGCGCGCCTTCATGGACAAGTACATGCCCGGCACCGACCAGACGGACGGGAATACGATCTATGGCTACGCCGCCGGGCAGACGATGCTGCAGGTCCTGCGCCAGTGCGGCAGCGACCTGTCGCGCGAGAACATCATGCGGCAGGCAACCAACATTCATGATTTCGTGCCGGCGACGCTGCTGCCGGGCGTAAAGGTCGCCACCAGCCCGACCAATTATCACCCGATCCGCCAGATGCAGCTCGCGAAGTGGAACGGCGCGCACTGGGAGAATTTCGGCGACGTCATCGAAGGGTCCGGCAGCTGACCGCCGCCTGACGGCCTGCCCTCCGCCCACCGCGCGCTCCGGCCTCCCGCCCGGGCGCGTGGCCGGCGGAGGCCACAGCCGCGGCGGATTAGGTGCGATGTCGATTTGAAGCGTGTATGCTCCCCCGCGCTTGGAGGCGGAAGGGAAGGGGCGGCGGGTGCGACGGACAAGCAGGCGGGCGGTGGCGTTCCTGGTGGCCATCGGCTTTGCGACGAGCTCCCTCTCCGGCTGCGCGGGGCAGGGCGCGGCCCAACTTCCGGTCGATCCGTCGGACCCGTGCGGGCAGGACCGCGCCGCCCTCGCGCAGTCGCGGACGTATTTCACCGACCAGATCGTGCAGGGGGCGGTGACCGGCGGGGCGATCGGCGCCATCGGCGGCGCGCTGATCGGTGCGGCGACCGGTGGCGGCCGCGGCGCGGCCATCGGCGCGCTGGCCGGCGGCGCCACGGGCGCGCTGGTGGGAGGGACCTCCGCCTATTACAATACGATGCAACAACGTTATCAGGATACCGCAACCCTCGCCCGCGGCATCAACGCGGACCTGCAGCGCGAGTCCGCCGAGATGGATCACGTCAACGCGTCCTTCGCCCGGCTGCGCGAATGCCGGTTCAGCGTGGCCCAGCGCATCAAATACCAGGTGCGAACGGGGCAGATGTCGCGCGACGCCGCGCTGTCGGCGCTCGCGTTCCAGCAGGGCATGTTCGCGCAGGAAATCCAGGTCGCCCGCAGCTATGGCGTGAACATGGCCAAGCGTGACGAACAGTTCGCGACGGCCGCCAACCAGCTGCAGCAACAGGGTGGCTATACGTCGCCATCCACCGGCAGCCACACGTATCACCATCACCACGCGGCGCCGACGCTGACGCAGCAGGTTGTCACCAACGCCACGGAATCGATCCCCGAAAAGCGCACGGCGTTCGTCGACTCGGTCGATCAGGCGGAGCGGCGGAGCAAGGTCGCCTTCAACCTCGACACCGCCGGCACCGGCGGGGCGAGCTGACCGGACGGAGACGCGACATGCGCCGCCGTGCTGCCCGCCTCGTCCTCGTCGCCGCCACGGCGGTACTGGCCGTGGCGGCGGTCGGCGTCCTGGCGCCCACCTTCGGTCCCCGCTTCATCCTCGGGCGGGTCAACGCCGGCGATCTGTCGCCCATCACGAGCCGCGGGCCCTTCCTGCGGGTCGAGACCGGGCGGCACGAGGCCGACATCAACGGCATCGCGCTCCTTGACGGAGGACGCACCGCCGTCACCGTCTCCGACGACAAGACGGCGCGCCTCTGGACGGCGGACGGGCTCGACCCGATCGATACGCTGCGTCCGCCGATCGGGCCGCAGGACCAGGGCGCGCTCTATGCCGTCGCGACGGCGGGCGACCTGATCGCCGTGGGCGGGCGGATCGGCACGCCCGACAACTACGCCGTCGCCCTGTTCCGCCACGTGCCGGGTGCGGCGCCGGCCGCGCCCGCGCGGGCAAGCGTCAACCCGGACGCACCGATGCCACGCCCCGGATCGCCCGACGGTTTGCCGGGCGCGCCTCCGGTCGTCCCCCCGGGCGCCCCGCCCGCCGTTCCGTCGCCGCGCGGGGCCGGGGCTGACCGGCCGCTCGGCACGATCACCGGCCTGCCGCATGAAATCAGCGCGCTGCGCTTCTCGCCCGGCGGACGGTTCCTCGCGGTGGGCATGCAGGACCGCGGGGGGGTGCGCCTGTTCGACATCCGCGCGCAGGCGGCGCTGCCGGGCGACACGGCCTATGGCGGCAGCGTGCGGGGCATCGACTTCGATCCCGCCGGCCGCTTCGCCGTCAGCGCCGATGACGGCCGCGTGCGGCTCTATGGCGCGGACGGTCGGCGCATCGCCGTGCTGGCGCTGCCGGCGGGCGCGCGGCCCTGGGGCGTCGCCTTTTCGCCGGACGGGCGGGTGCTGGCGGTCGGTGACCGCGTGCGCTCCGTGGTGTGGCTCATCGACGCCGGCACGTTCCGCCTCGCCCGCGTGCTGGAGGGTGCGGCCGGGCGCGTCGGCGGCTTCTTCACTGTCGCCTATGCGCCGGACGGGGCCTATGTCGTCGGCGCCGGCGCCTATAACGATCCCCGCACCCACCGCTACTTCGCGCGGTCATGGAGCGTCACCGGGCGCGGCGCGATCGAGCGCGACATCGCCGACAACATCGTGACCGGCCTCGCCCTCGTGCCGGGCGGCATGCTGTTCACCACCGACGAGCCGGCGGTGGGCCGCACCGATGCCGGCGGCACGGTGACCCTGCGACGCGCCGCGCTGCATATCGACTTCCGCAACGCGGGCCTCGGGTCGTTCCGCCTCTCGCCCGACGGCACCCGCATCGAACTGCCCGCGGCCCGCGCCGATGGGCGCCACATCATCTTCGACCTGCCGGGCCGCATCCTGACGCTCGCCGAGGCCGGGCCGGGCTTCAACCCGCCGCTGGTCAGCGTGCCCGGCCTGTCGGTCGCGGACTGGCCCGGCCTGCACGAGCCCCGCCTGTCCGGCCGGATGCTGCGGCTGGAGGATGCCGAGACGGTGCGCGCGGCGGCGATCGGCCCGGCCGAGGGCATGGTCGCGGTCGGCACCGACTATTTCGTCCGCCTCTACACCCCGCGCGGGCTCGCATGGCGACAGGTGGTGGACGCCCCCGCCTGGGCGGTGAACGTGACGGCCGACGGGCGCCGGGTGGTCGCCGGTCTCGGCGACGGCACCGTGCATTGGTACAACGCCGAGAGCGGGGCCGAGGAAGCGTCGCTGTTCATCGACCCGCAAACCGGCCGGTGGGTGCTGTGGACGCCCGAGGGGTTTTTCGATCACGACCATGCCGACGAGGGCACGCCGGACGGGCGGACGCTGATCGGCTACGTGCAGAACCGGCCCGACATGCGGGCCGCCGATTTCATCCAGATCGGCCAGCTGTATCCGTCCTTCTTCCGCCCCGATCTCGTGGCCCTGTCGTTCCGCGACACGCCGCAGGCCCGGTCCCTGGTCGCCGCGCAGCGCCTGCGCATCGGCGGCGTCGGCAGCGTATTGGCGCAGGGCTTGCCGCCGAGCCTGCAGGTGCTCGACATCTGCCCGCATGACCCGACGTCGCGCGCCAGCGGCTGTCCGGCGGCACCTGCGTCGGGGCAGGGGGGCGCGGGACCAGGCGTGCCCGCGACGCTGGAGACGACGTCGAGCCAGGTGTTGATCGATTACCGCCTGCAATCCCCGGGCGCCGTCGGCGGCGCGGTGCTGCGCCGCAATGCCGCGGTGATCGCCGCGCCCCGCTTCACGGTCGAGGATGAGGACCACAGCCGCACGCAGGAGGCGACGGTCACGCTCGGCATGGGCATGAACGTGCTGCGCCTCACGCCGGTCAGCCCGAGCGGCCAGGTCGAGGGGGCCGGCGAGCGCAGCATCGAACTGCGCATCGTCCGCCGCCCCCCGCCGGCGGGCGCCGCGCTCGCCTACCACGGGACCGTGCCCGTC
>NZ_BANB01000109.1 GCF_000964365.1 Acidisphaera rubrifaciens HS-AP3
GCCGCCAGCCCGACTGGCGCAGGAGTGCCGCCAGTTCGGCCGGCCGCAGGAAACGCCGCCAGTCATGCGTGCCGACCGGCAGCCAGCGCAGCACGTATTCGGCCGCGACCTTTGCCGCGAGGAACGAGGCCGGGCTGCGGTCCAGCGTGGACAGCACCAGCAGCGCGCCGGGCGCCGCAAGTTGCGCGAGCGTCGCCAGGAACGGGCCGGGATCGGCCACGTGCTCGATCACCTCCAGCGCCGTGATCAGACGGAACCGCGCCGGCTCGCGGCACAGGTCCTCGGCCGCGGCCACCCGATAGGTCAGCGGCAGACCCTGTCCCTCGGCATGCGCCGCGCCGGCGGCGATGACGTCGGGCGCCGCGTCGATGCCGAGCACGTCGAGCCCGGCGCGGGCCAGCGCCTCCGCCGCGATGCCGGCGCCGCAGCCGACATCGAGCGTCGCAAGCCCCGCCGTCGCGCCGAGATACCGCCCGGCCTGCGCCAGGACCCAGCCGATGCGGGCCGGATTCATGCGATGCAGGGGGCGCATCGGCCCTGACGGGTCCCACCAGCGCGACGCCATGGCGTCGAAGCGGGCGATCTCCCCGGCGGCGACACTGCTGCTCATGGCTCTCTCCCGGTTGTCGAACGGCACACTTGGCCCGTATGTGTGCCGCCCCTGTTGGACGCGTAAGGCCGGAACCCCGCACCGATGGCTCGCATCGTCATGAAGTTCGGCGGCACCTCCGTCGCCGATCTCGATCGTATCCGCAATGTGGCCCAGCGCGTCGCCCGCGAGGTGCGCGCCGCCCACGAGGTCGCGGTCGTGGTCTCGGCCATGGCTGGCGTGACCAATCAGCTCGTCGGCTGGTGCCAGGCGCTGTCGCCGCTGCACGATGCCCGCGAGTACGACACCGTCGTCGCAACCGGCGAGCAGGTGACGACCGGGCTGCTGGCGATCGCCCTGCAGGAGATCGGGGTGGAGGCGCGGTCCTGGCAGGGCTGGCAGATCCCGATCCACACCGACCGCGCCCACGGCAAGGCCCGCATCGAGCGGATCGAGGGCGCGGAGCTGGTGCGGCGCATGCGGGGCGAGGGGATGGACGCGCCGCAGGTCGCCGTGGTCGCCGGGTTTCAGGGGATCGGGCCGGACGGGCGCGTCACCACCCTCGGCCGCGGCGGCTCGGACACCTCCGCCGTCGCCCTTGCCGCCGCGATCGGCGCGGATCGCTGCGACATCTATACCGACGTGGACGGGGTCTATACGACTGATCCGCGCATCGTGCCCGGGGCGCGCAAGCTCGACCGCATCAGCTACGAGGAGATGCTGGAGCTTGCCTCGGTCGGGGCCAAGGTGCTGCAGACCCGCAGCGTCGAGATGGCGATGAACCACCGGGTGCGCGTGCGCGTGCTCTCCAGCTTCCAGGACGCAGACGAGACCAGCGGCACGCTGGTCGTGGACGAGGACGAGATCGTGGAAAAGGAAATCGTCTCCGGCATCGCCTTCTCGCGCGACGAGGCCAAGGTCACGATCCGCCGCGTGCCCGACCGGCCCGGCATCGCGGCGGCGATCTTCGGCGCCATGGCGTCGGAGAACATCAACGTCGACATGATCGTGCAGAACCTGTCCGCCGACGGCACCACGGACATGACCTTCACGGTAGGCAAGTCCGACCTGCCGCGCGCCCGCGCCGCCCTCGATGCCGCGCGGCCGCAGATCGGCTATGCCGAGATCGAGACGGATGCCAACGTGGCGAAAGTTTCGGTCGTGGGCGTCGGCATGCGCAGCCACGCGGGCGTCGCCAACACGATGTTCCGCGCGCTGGCCGACCGGGCGATCAACATCCAGGTCATCTCCACGAGCGAGATCAAGGTCAGCGTGCTGATCGCCGCCGACTACACCGAGCTGGCGGTGCGCGCGCTGCATACCGCCTATGGTCTCGATGCCGCCTGACATCACCCCGCCCGACCCGGCCCGCGCGGCCGCCCGCGCGGCGCTCGACCGGTTGTGGGCGCGCGGCACCGCCTTTCTGGGGTGCGAGGTCGCGATCCTCGGCGGTGCCATGAGCTGGCTGTCGGAGCGGCACCTCGTCGCCGCCATCTCCAACGCCGGCGGCTTCGGCGTCATCGCGTGCGGCGCCATGTCGCCCGCGCAGCTCGAGGCGGAGATCGCCGGCACGCAGGCGATGACCGACCGTCCGTTCGGCGTCAACCTGATCACCATGCACCCGCAGTTGGACGATCTCGTTCAGGTCTGCCTGCGCGCGGGCGTCGGTCACGTGGTGCTGGCCGGCGGCATCCCGCCCGGCGGCACGCTGCGCGCGGTCAAGGACGGCGGCGCCCGCGTGATCGCCTTCGCCCCCGCGCTGGTGCTGGCGCGCCGGCTGGTGCGCACGGGCGTCGATGCGCTGATCATCGAGGGGTCGGAGGCCGGCGGTCATATCGGCCCGGTCTCGCTCGGCGTGCTGGCGCAGGAGATCCTGCCGCACATACGCGAGGTGCCGGTGTTCGTCGCCGGCGGCATCGGGCGCGGCGACGCGATCCTGTCCTATCTCGACATGGGCGCCTCCGGGGCGCAGCTCGGCACGCGGTTCGCGGCCAGCACGGAAAGCATCGCGCACCCGCGCTTCAAGCAGGCCTTCATCCGGGCCCACGCCCGCGACGCCGTCCCGTCGGTCCAGCTCGACGACCGCTTTCCCGTGATACCGGTGCGCGGGCTGGTGAACGCGGGCACGCGGCAGTTCCTCGCCCATCAGGCCGAGACGATCCGGCGGTTTCAGTCGGGCGAGCTGACGCGCGAGGCGGCGCAGCTCGCCATCGAGCATTTCTGGGCCGGTGCCCTGCGCCGCGCCGCCATCGAGGGCGACGTGGACGAGGGCTCCGTCATGGCGGGGCAGTCGGTCGGCATGGTGACCGACGAGCAGCCGACCGCCGCCATCATCGCCGATCTCGTGGAACAGGCGGTCGATCGCCTGTGCGCGCGGCAGCCCACGCAGGCGGCGACCGGAGCGGCCGCGCCGCCGCCTTGACCGGCATGACGCCCGCCGGAGTGGGCGGGGGCGCGGGCGCCGGTGCGCGCGCGACGCGACGCCTGCTTGCACGGCTGCGCGAGATCATGGCGGCCGGCGACCACGAGACCCGCCTGCATACGCTGACCGAGGTGATGCGGCTGATCGGCGCGGAGCTGGTGGCCGAGGTCGCCTCCGCCTATGTGCGCCGGCCGGGTGACCTGCTGGAGCTGGCGGCGACCGAGGGGCTCAACCCGATCGCGGTCGGCCGCACCCGGCTGCGGGTTGGCGAGGGCATCATCGGCCTGTGCGCCGCGACCGGCAGCGTCATGAACCTCCCGGACGCGCAGAGCCATCCGGGCTTCGCCTACCGGCCGGAGACGGGGGAGGAGGCGTTTGCCTCCCTGCTCGCGGTGCCGGTCCGCCGCGCCGGCCGGCGGCTCGGCGTGCTTGCCGTCCAGAACCGCCTCCCGCGCCTGTATGCCGAGGACGAGGTCGAGCTGCTGGAGACGGTGGCGATGATCGTCGCCGACCTGCTGGCCGAACTCGGCGCGTCGGACGGCAGCGGCGAGGGGCTGGCCTCCACGCTGCCGCGCGTTTTCGTCGCCTCCGCCCTGGTCCCGGGGATCGCCGCCGGCCGCATCGTGCTGCTCGGCGCGCGCCGCCCGGCCGCGCGGCTGCACGCCGACGATCCGGCGGCCGAGCTTGGTCGGCTGGACGCCGCCATCGCGCAGATGCGGCGCGACCTCGATGCGCTGATCAGCGACCGCATGCCGGACGGGCTCGATGCGGGCGCCGGGCGCGAGGTGCTGGAGACCTACCGGCTGATGGCCGCCGACGGCGGCTGGCTGCGCCGCGCCGCCGACGCGGTGCGCGGCGCCGCGCGGGCTTCATCGCTGCCA
>NZ_BANB01000108.1 GCF_000964365.1 Acidisphaera rubrifaciens HS-AP3
ACCGAGGCGATGCTGGCGGCCGGCGCGGTGGAGGAGGTGCGCGCTCTGCTCGCCCGCGCCGACGACCCGGCCCTGCCGCTGCGGCGGGCGCACGGGGTGCCCGAACTTGCCGCCCATCTGCGCGGCGACCTCACCCTGGCCGAGGCCGCGTCGCGCATCACGCTGGTGACGGCGCAGTACACCAAGCGGCAGGCGACATGGTTTCGCCACCAGACGCTGACCGGACATGTGCATACTATCCATGCGCGATACGCAGGGCGTGCGCAATTTTCGGAAAGTCTGGAGGCGTTCGTCGCTCACTTTATACAAAGCGCGGGTTGACCGTCCGCGGCGCCCGGCTTAGTGGTGCCGCGCCGGCCGCTGTGGGGCCGGGATGTGGGACATGCGGCGATGGCAACGGATGCAGGCGGGACGAACACCGAGACGCAGCTGAGCGGGGCGGAGGTTCTCCTGCGCGCCCTGAAGGATCAGGGCGTGGAGGTGATCTTCGGCTACCCCGGCGGCGCCGTGCTGCCGATCTATGACGCGCTGTACCAGCAGAACGCCATCCGCCACATCCTCGTCCGCCACGAGCAGGCGGCGGTGCACGCGGCCGAGGGCTATGCCCGTTCGACCGGGCGCGTCGGCTGCGTGCTCGTCACCAGCGGTCCGGGGGCCACGAATGCCGTCACCGGCCTGGTTGACGCGCTGATGGACAGCATCCCGATCGTCTGCCTGACGGGGCAGGTGCCCACGCACCTGATCGGCAACGACGCGTTCCAGGAAGCGGACACCACGGGGATCACGCGCCCGGCGACGAAGCACAATTATCTGGTGAAACGGGCCGAGGACATGGCCCGCACGGTGCACGAGGCGTTCTATGTCGCGCGCAGCGGCCGTCCCGGCCCGGTGGTCATCGACCTGCCGAAGGACGTGCTGATCGGCCGCGCCGCCTATGTGCCGCCGGCAACGACGCCGCATCGCTCCTATCGTCCCAACACGACGCCCGACGCCACGGCGATCGCCCGCGCCGCCGCGCTGCTCAAGGGGGCGAAGCGGCCGGTCATCTACACCGGCGGCGGCGTCATCAACGCGGGGGCGGCGGCGAGCGATGCGCTGCGTCGGCTGGTGCGGGCGACGGGCGCGCCCTGCACGTCCACGCTGATGGGCCTGGGTGCCTATCCGGCGAACGATCCGCTGTTCCTCGGCATGCTCGGCATGCACGGCACGTACGAGGCGAATCTCGCCATGCATGCGTGCGACGTGATGCTGAACATCGGCGCGCGCTTCGACGACCGGGTGACCGGCCGGCTCAATGCCTTCAGCCCACAGAGCCGCAAGATCCACGTCGACATCGATCCGTCGAGCATCAACAAGAACGTGCCGGTCGAGGTCGCCATCGTCGCCGACGCGGGCGAGGCGATCGAGGCGCTGCTGGCCGCGTTCGAGGCCGATCCGCAGACGCAGGACCGCGCCGCGCTCGCCGCGTGGTGGCAGCAGATCGACGGCTGGCGGGGCAAGGACTGCCTGCGCTTCACGCAGCCGACGGCGCGCGGCGCGGTGATCAAGCCGCAATACGCGGTGCAGCGCCTGTACGAGATCACCCGCGACCTGGGCCGCGAGACCTTCATCACGACCGAGGTCGGGCAGCACCAGATGTGGGCCGCGCAGCATTTCCGCTTCGATGCGCCCAACCGCTGGATGACCTCGGGCGGCCTCGGCACCATGGGCTACGGCCTGCCGGCCGGGATGGGCGTGCAGATCGCGCATCCCGACGCGCTGGTGATCGACATCGCGGGCGAGGCCAGCATCCTGATGAACATCCAGGAGATGAGCACGCTGGCGCAGTACCGCCTGCCGGTGAAGGTGTTCATCCTCAACAACGAATACATGGGCATGGTTCGTCAGTGGCAGGAACTGCTGCACGGCGGCCGCTATTCCGAAAGCTACAGCGCCGCCCTGCCGGATTTCGTCAAGCTCGCCGAGAGCTTCCACGCCAAGGGGCTGCGGGCGCACAGCGTCGATGAACTCGATGACGTCATCCGCGCCATGATCGCGGCCGACGGGCCGGTGATCGCCGACATCGTGGTCGACCAGAAGGAAAACGTCTTCCCGATGATCCCGTCCGGGGCGGCGCACAACGAGATGATCCTGGGGCCGGAGCACGAGGCGGAGGCCGCCGGCATCACCGACGAGGGGCTGGTCCTGGTCTGATCCGATGACGACGACGTTCGACACCACCATCCGCAGCGCCACCATCTCCGTCCTCGTCGAGAACGAGGCGGGCGTGCTCGCGCGCGTCATCGGCCTGTTCTCCGGCCGTGGCTACAACATCGACAGCCTCACCGTGGCACCGGTCGAGGATGGGCGGGGCCGCTCGCGCATCAACATCGTCACCAGCGGCACGGAGATGGTGATCGAGCAGATCAAGGCGCAGCTCGACCGCCTCGTGCCCGTCCACCGCGTCGCCGACCTGACGCAGCAGGGGCCGCACGTCGCGCGCGAGATGGCGCTGGTGAAGGTGATCTGCGCCGGCGACAAGCGGGCGGAGGCACTGCGCCTCAGCGACGCGTTCCGTGCGCGCGTCGTGGATGCCACGATCGAAAGCTTCGTGTTCGAGATGACCGGGGCGACCGACAAGGTGGACGCCTTTATCGAGCTGATGCGCCCGCTCGGCCTCGCCGAAGTCTCGCGCACGGGTGTTGCGGCCATGGCCCGCGGCACGCGGACGATCTGACGGCCTGACAGGAAAGGACTGCTTTGATGCGCGTCTACTACGACCGCGACGCCGACGTGAACCTGATCAAGGGCAAGAAGGTGGCCGTCATCGGCTACGGCAGCCAGGGTCACGCGCACGCAACGAACCTTAAGGATAGCGGCGTGAAGGAGCTGGCCGTCGGCCTGCGCGCCGGCTCGGTCGGCGTCGCCAAGGCCGAGGCCGCGGGCATCAAGGTGATGGACCCGGCCGACGCCGCCAAATGGGCGGACGTCGTCATGGTGCTCACCCCCGACGAGGGGCAGGGCGACCTGTATCGCGAGAAGCTCGGGCCGAACATGAAGCCTGGCGCCGCGCTCGCCTTCGCGCACGGGCTGAACGTGCATTTCAACCTGCTCGACCCGCGCCCGGACATCGACGTGTTCATGATCGCGCCCAAGGGGCCCGGCCACACGGTGCGCAGCGAGTATCAGCGCGGCGGCGGCGTGCCCTGCCTCGTCGCGGTGGCGCAGAACCCGTCCGGCAACGCGCTGGAGATCGCGCTTTCGTATGCCAGCGCCATTGGCGGCGGTCGCGCCGGCATCATCGAGACGACGTTCAAGGAAGAGTGCGAGACCGACCTGTTCGGCGAGCAGGTTGTGCTGTGCGGCGGTCTCGTCGAACTCATCAAGGGCGGCTACGAGACGCTGGTCGAGGCGGGCTATGCGCCGGAGATGGCGTATTTCGAGTGCCTGCACGAGGTGAAGCTGATCGTGGACCTGATCTACGAGGGCGGCATCGCAAACATGAACTACTCGATCAGCAACACCGCCGAATACGGCGAGTACGTCACCGGCCCGCGCATCGTCACCGCCGAGACCAAGGCCGAGATGAAGCGCGTGCTGGCCGACATCCAGTCCGGCCGCTTCGCCCGCGACTGGATGCTGGAGAACAAGGTCAACCAGTCGAGCTTCAAGGCCACCCGCCGCCGCCTGTCGGAGCACCCGATCGAGCAGGTGGGCGAGCGTTTGCGCGCCATGATGCCGTGGATCGCCAAGAACGCCCTGGTGGACAAGGCGCGCAACTGAGGCCGCCCCTGTCCGACCGGCTCCGCCTCGCCGCCGGCGACATCACGGCGTTCGACGTGGACGCCGTGGTCAACGCCGCCAACGAGAGCCTGCTCGGCGGCGGCGGCGTCGACGGCGCGATCCACCGCGCCGCCGGCCCGGGCCTGCCAGAGGAATGCCAGCGGATCGGCGGCTGTCCGACGGGCGAGGCGCGCATCACCGGCGGATACCGGCTGCGCGCCCGCCACGTCATCCACACGGTCGGTCCGGTCTGGCGGGGCGGCGGTTGCGGCGAGCCGGCGCTGCTCGCCGCCTGCTACCGCAACAGCCTGGTGCTGGCGGTGCGACACCGGCTGCGCACCGTGGCATTTCCGGCGATCAGTTGCGGGGTCTACGGTTATCCGGTGCGGGACGCGGCGCGCATCGCGGTCGCCACCGTGACGGCGGTGCTCGCCGCCGAGCCGTCGATCCAGCGCGTCGATCTCGTCTGCTTCGATCCAGACATCGAAGCGGCGTATCGCGACGCGCTGGCGACGTCCGGTGCCATCCCGCCCTAGCCCCGGCGCGTTTCGCGACGCTGGCCGGCGGCTTGCGCGGGGGTGCTTTCGCCTCGTCTATGCCCGGGCCGGCGAGAGACCCTCGACCGCTCGCCGGCGGGTCGCCAGGACGCCATAGACCGCCGCCCCCACCGCGATGCCGATGAACCAGGCAAAGGCGTAGATCGTGTGCAGCGCCGGCACCACGGCGCCGATCAGCGCGCAGGTGCCGCCGATCAGGAAAGCCCACACGCCCGCCGGATTCCAGCCGCCCCGCCCGGCGTAGCGGCCCTCGTACCGATACAGTTCCGGGACCGACAGGCGCTGCCGCCGGATCAGGTAGTAGTCGGTGAGCATGATCCCGGTCACCGGCCCGAGCAGCCCGCCGATGCCGCCCAGCACCGCGAAGATCGAGTTGGCGTTGTGGAACCAGAGCCACGGCGCGAAGAACAGCCCGATCACCAGCACCAGCATCGAGGCCGAATTGAACCCCAGCCGGCGCGGCATGAGATTCACGAGGTCATAGGCGGCCGGCATGATGTTGGCCGCCACGTTCACCGACAGCGTCGCGACGATGATCGTGACCCCGCCGAGCAGCAGCACCCAGGGCTCGTGCAGCGCCAGCAGCAACTGCACCGGATCCCAGATCGGATGGCCGAACACCAGGATCGTGGCCGAGGTCGTGACCACGCTCATGGCGGTGAACACGATGGCGGTCAGCGGCAGGCCGATGAGCTGGCCGATGACCTGGTCCCGCTCCGAGCGGACGAAGCGCGACAGGTCGGGGATGTTGACGGCGAAGGTGGACCAGATGCCGATCATGCCGGTGACACCCACGCAGAAGGTGAGCCAGGCGTCAGTCCCGGTCAGCCTCGACGGCTGGTCGAACAGCGGCCCGACCCCGTGCGCGACGGTCAGCCCCCAGGCGGTCGCCAGCAGGCCGACCAGGATCACCAGCGGCCCGGCGATTAGCTCGAAATTGCGTATGCGGTGCACGCCATGCGACACGATCCAGGCATGCAGCGCCCAGAACAGGGCGACCGCGACCCAGCCCTTCAGCGCCATGCCGAGGATCGGCATCGTCAGCGTGTTCCAGGCCGGGATCAGCGTGCCGATGATGGCGTCGATCGCCAGGCTGCCGGCATAGCCCTGCACGGCGAACCAGAAGATCGCGCAGAAGCCGCGTATGACGACCGGCAACTGCGCCCCGCGCGGGCCGAAGGACGACCGGATCAGCACGCAGAACGGGATGCCGTAGGCGGTGCCCGGCCGCGCGTTGAACCACATGGCGACGAACAGCACGAAGTAGGCGACCGCCACCGCCGCCAGGGACTGCAGCGCGCTCAGCCCGAGCTGCATCAGCCCGGCCGCCGCCTCGTAGGCGACGACGTTGTGCACCATGCCCATCCAGACGGTGGACATGTTGACCCACGACCAGTCCCGTCCGGCCGGCGGCACCGGGGCGAGGTCGGCGTTGAACAGCCCGGTATCGCCGGCGAAGCCCCCGTCGGCCGCCATCGTCCCGCTTTCGGCATGGTCCATCGCGCGCCCTCCTGCTTCGCTCCGCCGACGGGACGAGCAAGCGGCGTACCGGGCAGGGGGACCGTTCCGGACGTGCGGCTGAACATTCCGTGTAGCCCGGCGCCGGGGCAGCCCTGCGGCCAGCACACTTGTCCGAGGCCCGGGTCAACCGTAGGATGCGATCATGTTCTGCGGATTGGCCATGCTGTGCGGCCTGCTGCGTGGGCTGGCGAATGCCGGCGCCCGGCTGACTGCTATTGGCCTGCTGCTGCGGCTTCTCAGCCCGCGACTTATCCGCCCCTGAGCCGCGCGCCGCGCGCCCTGCCGCGCGGGCCTGCTCAGGGGACAGTCATCGCTGCTCGCCGCACCGCCACCCGAGACATCAGGCCAAGACCCATGACGATCGAGCACCCTTCCTTCGGCACCCTGTCCGACGACCGCATCATCATCTTCGACACCACCCTGCGCGACGGCGAGCAGTCGCCGGGCTTTTCGATGAACCTGAACGAAAAGCTGCGCATGGCCGAGGCGCTGGCGGAACTCGGCGTGGACGTGATGGAGGCCGGCTTCCCCATCGCCTCGCCCGGCGACTTCGAGAGCGTGCGCGCGATCGCCGAGAGCGTCGGCCGGCAGGACGGCGCGCCGGTCATCTGCGGCCTCGCCCGCACCGGGCGCGACGACATCATGCGCGCCGCCGAGGCGGTCCGCCCGGCCCGCCGGGCGCGCATCCACGTCTTCGTCAGCACCAGCGCGCTGCACATGAAATACAAGCTGCGCATGGAGCCGGAGCAGGTGCTGGAACTGACCACCAGCTCCGTCGAACTGGCGCGCAACCAGGTGGACGACGTGGAGTGGTCGGCCGAGGACGGCAGCCGCACCGACCCCGACTTCCTGTGCCGCTGCGTGGAGGCCGCGATCCGCGCCGGCGCCACCACCATCAACATCCCCGATACCGTGGGCTATGCGCTGCCGGAAGACATGGCCCGCATCTTCACCATGCTGCGCGAGCGTGTGCCCGGCGCCGACCGCGTGGTGCTGTCCACGCACAACCACAACGATCTCGGCCTCGCCGTCGCCAACACCATCGCGGCGATCCGCGCCGGGGTGCGGCAGGTGGAGTGCACGATCAACGGCATCGGCGAGCGGGCCGGCAACGCCGCGCTGGAAGAGGCGGTGATGGCGCTGCGCACCCGCCACGACGCGATCCCCTACGAGACCGGCATACGCACGCCGAACATCCTGCGCACGTCGAAGCTGCTGGCGACCGTGACCGGGTTCGACGTCCAGCCGAACAAGGCGATCGTCGGCCGCAACGCCTTTGCCCACGAGAGCGGCATCCATCAGGACGGCGTGCTGAAGAACGCCGCGACCTATGAGATCATGACGCCCGAGAGCGTCGGCTGGACCAAGACGAACCTCGTCATGGGCAAGCATTCCGGTCGCGCCGCCTTCCGCGACAAGCTGCGCGCCCTGGGCTACGGCGAGATCGGCGACAACGCCTTGAACGACGCCTTCCGCCGGTTCAAGGACGTCGCCGACCGCAAAAAGGTCGTCTACGACGAGGACATCGTCGCCCTGGTCGACGACGAGGTGGTGCGCGGCCATGACCGCATCCGCTTCGTCTCGCTGGAGGTGCGCTCGGGCTCCAAGGCCCCGCCGCATGCCGCGCTGGAGCTGGAGGTGGACGGCGAGCTGCGCGCGGCCGAGGCGGACGGCGACGGCCCGGTCGATGCGACCTTCCGCGCGATCCACGCGATCTTCCCGCACGAGGCCAACCTCGTGCTGTTTTCCGTCGGCGCCGTGACCGAGGGGACGGACGCGCAGGCGCGCACGACCGTCCGGCTGGAGGAGGCGGGCAAGATGGTGGACGGGCAGGGGTCCGATACCTGCACCATCACCGCCTCGGCCCGCGCCTATGTGCACGCGCTCAACAAGCTGCTGGTGAAGCGGGTGCGGACCGAGCCCGCCGCCCTCTCCGCCTGACCGCCTCCGCCTGACCGCCATACCGGACAGGCTGCCGCGCCGGGATCAGTAGCCGTAGTAGCGGCCGCTGTTCCCGGTCGTCGGCAGCACCGTCGGCGCATAGGGCTGGTTGCCCATCGGCACGCCCACCTGCGGCAGCGACTGATCGTCCTGCGTCGGCATCATCTCCGGCTTGGCGGCCACCGCGCCGGGCCCGGTGATGCCGATATCGGCCGGGGTGCAGGCGGTGGGCACGACCGCCAGGCTGGCGGCGATCAGCATGGGGCGCAGGCGCATCTCATGGGTTCCCGGAACGGCGGCTGTCGGCTGATATAGCCTCCCGCCGCCGCCGCCGCGAGGCGCGGCCCCCGGGCGCTGCCTCAGCGGGTCGTCGCGGCTCCCGCGATGGCACCGCCGACGCCGCC
>NZ_BANB01000107.1 GCF_000964365.1 Acidisphaera rubrifaciens HS-AP3
GCCGGGGCATGGACCAGCAGCGGCGGCGTGCCGGCGATCAGCCGGGCGGCCTCCTCGGCCGTGGCGGCGATCACCTCGCCCGCGTCGGTCAGCAGCGCGGCCCGGCCGTGCCCGGCGACGACGGCGGGGGCACGCGGCAGCTTCAGGCGCGGGGCAGCATCCATTGCCCCCGTCTTATGGCCGCGCGGCGTTGACCAAGCCATCCCCGGTTTCTAGCTTCCGCCGCATGTCCGCACCGGTAACCGGCCCGGCCGACGCGCTGTCTGGCGCGCGGCCACCCCTTCCGAAGTCCTGGCCGTTCGAGGAGGCGGCGCGGGTGGCGGCCCGTCTGGCCGCCTCCGGCAAGACCGAGGCGCTGTTCGAGACCGGCTACGGCCCGTCCGGCCTGCCGCATATCGGCACCTTCGGCGAGGTCGCGCGGACAAGCTGGGTCCGGCGCGCCTATACCGAACTGACCGGCGCGCCGTCACGCCTGCTGGCCTTCAGCGACGACATGGACGGTCTGCGCAAGGTGCCGGACAACGTGCCGAACAAGGAGATGCTGGCCGGCCATCTCAACCGGCCGCTGACCCGCATCCCGGACCCGTTCGGCACCCACGAGAGCTTCGGCGCCCACAACAATGCCCGGCTGCGCGCCTTTCTCGACAGTTTCGGCTTCGAATACGAGTTCGCCTCCGCCTCCGCCTACTACGCCGCCGGCCGGTTCGACGCGGCACTGGTGCGGGTGCTGGAGGTGTTCGACGAGATCATGGCGGTGATCCTGCCGACGCTCGGGCCGGAGCGGCGGGCGACCTATTCGCCGGTGCTGCCGATCCATCCGAAGACCGGCGAGGTGATGCAGGTGCCGCTGATCGGCCGCGATCCGGCGGCGGCGACGGTCACCTGGCGCGACCCGGCGACCGGCGAGGCGTTCGAGACGAGCGTGCGCGGCGGCGCGGCCAAGCTGCAGTGGAAAGCCGATTGGGCGATGCGCTGGTACGCCCTCGGCGTCGATTACGAGATGTCGGGCAAGGATCTGATCGACAGCGTGCGGCTGTCGAGCCGCATCTGCCGCATCCTCGGCGGCACGCCGCCCGAGAGCTACACCTACGAGCTGTTCCTCGACGAGCACGCGCAGAAGATCAGCAAGAGCCGCGGCAACGGCCTGTCGGTGGACGACTGGCTCCGCTACGCCCCGCCCGAGAGTCTCGCGCAGTTCATGTATAACGCGCCGCAGCGGGCCAAGCGGCTGTATTTCGACGCGATCCCCCGCGCGGTGGACGAATACGCCGCCAATCTCGGCAAGCTGGCCGGACAGGACGAGGCGGCGCGGCGGACCAACCCGGCGTGGCACATCCTCGGCCCGGCGCGACAGGACGCGATCGAGCATCTGCCGGTTTCGTTCGGCATGCTGCTCAATCTCGCGAGCGTGGTGAACGCCGAGACGCCGGAGATGCTGTGGGGCTTCATCCGTCGCTACGACCCGGCGGCGACACCCGCCAACGCGCCGTTGCTGAACCGGCTGGTCCGCCACGCGATCGCCTATTACCGGGACTTCGTCCGCCCGGCGAAGCGGTTCCGCGACCCGACCGCGACGGAGCGCGCGGCGCTCGCCGACCTCGCCGACACGCTGCGCGCGATGCCGCCGGCGACGGATGCGGAGGCGATCCAGGCGGCGCTGTACGAGATCGGCAAGCGCCACCCGTTCCCCGATCTGAAGGCGTGGTTCGCGTGCCTGTACCAGGTGCTGCTCGGTCAGGACGAGGGACCGCGCTTCGGCGGCTTCGTGGCGCTCTATGGCGTGCCCGAGACCGTCGCGCTGATCGACGCGGCGCTGTTGCGTACCGCCGATGCCGCCTGACCCGCCACCGCCGGACACGGACCGGCGAGGGCCGCCGTCCCGCTGGCTGACGCTGCTGCGCCACCTGCCGACCGTCCTCGGCCTCGGGCTGCTGGGCGGGGCGATCTACGTCATCTGGCGGGAGTTCCGCCACCTCAAGCTCGAACAGGTGACGGCCGCGCTGCACAGCATGCCGGCGCACGCGGTCTGGGCGGCGGCGGGCTGGACCTTCCTCGCGTATTTCGTGCTGACCTTCTACGACCGGCTCGGCACGCTGTACGCGGGCAACCACGTCTCCTACCGCCGGGCGGCGTTCGCGTCCTTCTGCGCCTATGCCCTGTCGCACAATCTCGGGCTTGCCGCCGTGTCGGGGGCGGCGGTGCGCTACCGGCTCTATTCGCAATGGGGCCTGAGCCCCGTGCAGATCTCCAAGGTGGTGGCGTTCTGCAGCCTCACCTTCGGCCTCGGCGGCATGGTCCTGGGCGGCATCATCCTGTGGCTGGAGCCGTCGACCGTGCCGTTCTTCGGGCCGCTGCTGCCGGCCTGGGTGATGCGGGCGATCGGTAGTCTGCTTTGGTCGATCGTGATCGGCTACATCACCGTCTCGCGCGTATTCGGCACGGTACGTCTGTTCGGCCACACGGCGGAACTGCCGCAATGGCGGATGTCGCTGCTGCAGGTGGCGCTGGCGACCGTCGACGTCGCCGTGACGGCGTCCATCTTCTACGCCCTGCTGCCGCCGGCGCACGGGCTGACATGGCTGCGCTTCGTCGGCGTCTATCTCGCCTCCTACAGCGCCGGGCTGGTGGCCAACCTGCCGGGCGGCCTCGGCGTGTTCGACGGGGCGATGCTGATCGGCCTGCAGCCCTGGATGGACAAGCCGCACGCGCTGGGCGCCATCCTGGTGTTCCGTCTGTTCTATTACGTCATCCCGCTGTTTCTCGCCGGCGGGATGTTCGCCGGCAACGAGCTGCTGGTGCGGGGCGGATCGGTCTGGCGGCGGGTGCGCGGCCGGCCGGCATCCGGCGCGCCCGGCTGGTCGGAGCCCGATTTCGCGGTCGCCGCCCTGACCGGCGCCGTCGCGCTGTGCGGCGTGCTGCTGCTGGTGATGGGCGAGCTGGTGACGCGGCCGGATTTCACCTGGATCGACGCCGACCTCGCCTATGTCGCCTACGAGGCCGGGCAGTTCGTACCCTCGCTGATCGGCGCCGGGCTGCTGGTGCTGGCGATCGGCATGAGCCAGCGCGTCACCCTCGCCTGGGGTGCGACGCTGGTGCTGCTGCTGTTCGGCGCGATGTTCACCATCGCGGTCGGCGCGCATCTGTGGGTGGCGGGCACGCTGCTGGTCGCGGCGGTCATCATGGCGCCGTTCCGGCAGCTGTTCTACCGCCATGCCCGCCTGCTCGCCGGGCCGCTGTCGGCGGAGACCGCCGTCTCGCTGCTGGCGCTGACCGGCTGCGTCATCGCGCTTGCGGCCTTCGAACGGCATGTCCGCTTCTATGCCGATAATGCGTGGTGGGAGCTGGTGGTCTCGCGCAACGTGCCCAACGGGACCCGCGCGACGGTCGCGGTCGCGGTGGTCCTCGCGCTGGTTGCCATCTGGCGGCTGATCCGCCCCGGCCATGTCCGCTACCTGCCCTGGGGGGCGGAGGCGCGGTTGCAGATCGCGCGGCTGGGCGGCCAGCCGCCGGCGGCGGCGGACGGGCTGGTGCTGGGCGAATCGGGGCTGGCCGGGCTCGCGTTCCGCCGCTGCGGCCGCATCCTGCTGGCGATCGGGGACCCCGTGGGCGCGGACAGCGACCGCGTCTCCGCCGTCTGGCGGCTGCGCGATCTCGCGCGACAGGAGGGGCGTGACCCGGCGTTCTGGAGGGCGGGCCCGGCGCTGCTGAAGGTCTATCGCGACCTCGGCCTCACCGCACTGCCGCTGGGCGCCGACGGCACGCCGGAGGCCGCCACGCCGGGGCCGCAGCCCGCGTGGCGGGAGTATCTGGTCTGCGCGGCGGAGCGCGATCTCAACGTGCTGCTGCCGCTGCTGCCGCTGCTCGACGCGCGCGCCGGCACCACGGAGATGGCGGTCGCCGACTGAGGGGCGTCGCCCCGGTCATTGCCCCCGCCGGCTCCCCGTAGCCGGACCTCCGGCGGTGCCGGCATGCAACCGCGGCGCCGGCGTCACGTAGAGACGGAGCGCCGCTGTCGCGATCGCGTGCGGCGCGTCATCCGGACAGGAGCGGGACAGCGTGGCGCGGCGACGTCAGCCAGGGCGGCGGGGCAGGAAATTGGTGCTGTTCATCACCAGCACCGGTTCGTCGTGCTGGTTATAGGCCGTGGTGCGGATCGTCGCGATGCCCCAGCCGGGGCGCGTGGCGGAATCCCGGGCGGTCAGCACCTCCATCGTGATGCGCAGCGTGTCGCCCGGACGGACCGGCCGCTTCCACCGCAACTCGACGCCGCCGCCCATGCCTCCGCCGGCGATGGGCGTCGTCTCGACGATCAGCCGGCAGACGCTGGCGGCGGTGTGCCAGCCGCTGGCGACCAACTCGCCGAAACTGCTCTCCCGCGCCGTCTCCTCGCTGGTGTGGCCGGGATGGGGATCGAACTCGCGCGCGAACCCGATGATGCGCTCGCGCTCCATCGTGATCGTGCGGGCCGAGTGGAGCACGCGCCCGGCGGGCAGATCCTCGAAATACAGAAGCTCGCTCATGCGCCGAGGCTAGCGAACGTCGCGCCCGGCGTGAACCCGTCGACCGCAACCCCGTGGCCATCCCGCCCCGCCCCGTGCCACCTTGTCCAGGAATCAGAAAGTGCCCTTTTCCATCAGTAAGACACGCATCACCGAAGGCCTGCCGCATCCGCTCGGTGCGACCTGGGACGGGCTCGGCGTGAACTTCGCCCTGTTCTCCGCCAACGCGACGAAAGTCGAGCTGTGCCTGTTCGACGCCGACGGCACGCGCGAGCTTCAGCGCATCGAGCTGCCCGAGTACACCGACGAGGTCTGGCACGGCTACCTGCCGGATGCGCGGCCGGGTGATGTCTATGCCTACCGTGTGCATGGTCCCTATGAGCCCGATGCGGGGCATCGCTTCAATCCGAACAAGCTGCTGCTCGACCCGTACGCCAAGGGTCATGTCGGCACCCTTTCGTGGGGCCCGGAAGTCTACGGCTACACGCTGGAGAGCGGCGACGACACCACGTTCGACGAGCGCGACAGCGCCGCGAACATGCCGAAATGCCGAGTCGTCGATCCCGCCTTCACCTGGGCGCGCGACCAGGCCCCGCGCGTGCCGTGGGAACGCACGGTGGTCTACGAGACACACGTGCGCGGCTTCACGCGGCTGCATCCGGCGGTGCCCAACCGTTTGCGCGGCACCTTTGCCGGGCTCGCGGTCAAGGAGGTCGTGGACTACATCCGCAGTATTGGCGTGACGACGGTCGAGCTGCTGCCGATCCACACCTTCATCAACGACAGCCTGCTGCTGGACAAGGGCCTGACCAACTACTGGGGCTACAACACGATCGGCTTCTTCGCCCCGGATCCGCGCTACTCGGCGAGCAACTCGATCGGCGAATTCAAGGCGATGGTCGCGCATCTGCATGATGCCGGGCTCGAGGTCATCCTCGACGTCGTCTATAACCACACCGCCGAGGGCAACGAGTGCGGCGCGACGCTGAGCTTCCGCGGGATCGACAACGCGAGCTATTACCGGCTGCTGCCGGATACCCCGCGCTACTACATCAACGACACCGGCACCGGCAACACGCTCAACCTGTCGCATCCCCGCGTGCTGCAGATGGTCACCGACAGCCTGCGCTACTGGGTGCAGGAGATGCACGTCGACGGTTTCCGCTTCGACCTCGCGACCATCCTCGCGCGTGAGCCGTATGGGTTCGACGAGGGCGGCGGCTTCCTCGACAGCTGCCGGCAGGACCCGGTGCTTGCGTCGGTGAAGCTGATCGCCGAACCGTGGGACGTCGGCCCCGGTGGCTATCAGGTAGGCGAGTTCCCGCCCGGCTGGGCCGAGTGGAACGACCGTTTCCGCGACGATGTGCGCGCCTACTGGAAGGGCGACCAGCACACCGTGCCGGACATGGCGCGGCGCCTGTGCGCCTCATCGGACCGCTTCAACAAGCGCGGGCGCAAGCCGTGGGCGAGCGTGAACTTCATCACCGCCCATGACGGGTTCACGCTCAACGATACCGTGTCGTACAACGACAAGCATAACGACGCGAACGGCGAAGAGGGCCGCGACGGTCATTCCGACAACCGCAGCTGGAATTGCGGCGCCGAAGGGCCGACGGACGACCCGGAAATCAACGCGCTGCGCGCCCGCCAGATGCGCAACATGCTGGCGACCCTGCTGCTGGCGCAAGGCACGCCGATGCTGATGGCGGGCGACGAATTCGCGCGCACCCAGCACGGCAACAACAATGCCTATTGCCAGGACAACGAGATCGGCTGGGTCGACTGGCGCATCACCGAAGCGGGACGGGCGCAGACCGATTTCGTGCGCAAGCTGATCCGGCTGCGCCAGACCTATCCGATCCTGCGCCGCGGCCGCTTCTTCACCGGCGAGTTCAACGAGGCGGTGGGCGTTCGCGACGTGACGTGGATCAACTCCGAGGGCGCGGAGATGGGCGGGGAGGATTGGGATAACGGCAATACCCGCGCCTTCGGCATGCTGATGGACGGCCGGGCGCAGGCGACGGGCATCCGCCGGCCGGCGGCCGACGCGACGCTGCTGCTGCTGCTGAACGCCTATCACGACGTGGTCCGCTTCGCCCTGCCCGAGACAGCGGGCGGCCGCCACTGGACCCTGGTGTTCGACACCGCCAAGCCCGACGCGGAGGAAGGTCAGGAGAGCTTCACGATCGGCGACCGCTACGACATGAGCGGTCGTAGCACCTGTCTGTTCCTTCTCGCCGCCTGACCGCCGGAGGTGTAACAGGCGGGGTCATGCCAGACCCCGCCGCCATCGTCGCCGCCATCGCGGCCCTCCTTGCCCTCGTCGTCCTCCTGCTGGTGCTGCGCCAGCAGGGGGCGAGCGAGCGGCTGCGCCTCATGATCGAACAGGGCCTCGCCGGCGCCCGTGGCGAGGCCGAGACGACCCGCGCCGCGCTGCGCCAGAGTGCCGCGGAGGCGGCCGACCGTGCCGCCGTCCAGGCCTCGGCGCTGACCGAGCGGCTGGCCGAGACGCGGGGCGAAATGGCGCGCGGCATCGAGACGATCCGTCACGCCCAGACCTCCGCCCAGCTCGAACAGAAGCTGTTCGTCGAACAGCGGCTGGCGGAGATGCAGGCGCAGTCGGTGCAGGCGCTGGCGGAGATCCGCCAGCAGGTGGGCGAGCAGCTGCACGCCGCGGTCGAGAAGCAGATGACCGAGAGCTTCTCCCGCGTCATCGAACAGTTCGCCGCCGTGCAGAAGGCGATCGGCGACGTGCAGGCCGTGACCGCGCAGATCGGCGACCTCAAGCGGCTGTTCTCCAACGTCAAGACGCGCGGCGGCTGGGGCGAGACGCAGGTGCGCGCCATGCTCGACGACATCCTGCCGGCCGGCGCCTACGAGGCGAACGCGCGGCTCGGCGGCGACGGCGGGGAGTTGGTGGAGTTCGCCGTCCGCATGCCGGCGCGGTCCGGCGAGGCACGGCCGCTGCTGCCGATCGACGCCAAGTTCCCCGTCGAGGACTACGAGCGTCTGCTGGCCGCGAGCGAGGCGGGTGATGCCGAGGCGGAACGCACGGCCCGCGCCGGTCTGGAGCGGCGGATCCGTGACGAGGCGCGCAAGATCGCCGACAAATACATCCGCCCGCCGGTGACGGTGGAATTCGCCGTGCTCTATCTGCCGACCGATGCGCTGTTCGCCGAGGTCGCGCGCATCCCCGGCCTGATCGACGTCATCGGCCGCGAGCATCGCGTGGTCGTGCTCGGGCCGAGCCTGTTCCCCGCACTTTTGCGCACGATCCATCTCGGCTTCGTCACGCTGGCGCTGGAGCAGAAGGCGGGCGTGATACGCGATCTGCTGGGCGCCACGCGCGGCGAGATGATCAAGATGGACGACGTGCTGGAAAAGCTGGCCAAGCAGGCGGGTATCTTCACCAACACGATCGAACGCGCCCGCACCCGCACCCGCGCCGTGAGCCGCAAGCTACGCGACGTCGAGATGACCGACGAACAGGAGGCGGCGCGGCTGCTTGACCTCGAGCAGCCGGTGGGGCTGCTGGAAGACGAGGAAGCGGAGTAGTGCAGGCGGTGCGACGGTCGCTTCACGCCTGAGCCGACCCCTCAGGGCGCGACAGGCGTGTCCATCGGCGCGCCGCACTCGGCGAGCAGGGCGCGCAGTTCGCGTATCACCGGGAACACTTCCTGGTTCCAGTCCGCGCCCTGCCGGTCATGCGCCGCCTGTTCCATCTCCACGATGGCGCGGTCCTCGGCGAAAATCCGCTCGGTGAACCAGACCAGGACCGGCCAGGCGAGGTCGAGCAGCAGCGGCACCTTTGGCCGGCGCACCTGGATCAGGCCGAAGGTGCGGTTGCTGCGCTGCGCGCGGTCCACCGGCACGTAATTGATCCACAGCTGCATTACCGGGTCGTCGCCGCTGATCCAGATCTTCAGCGTCTGGTGCGGATACTGTGTGCGTATGCGCATCAGGTCGCGATGCTGGGTGGAGGCACCGCTGCGCCGGCCAAGGATCGCCGCCTCGCCCCAGGGTTGACGGCCGCCGGTGCGGGCGAAGGTATAGTCGCATTCGATCCAGTCCGGCCCGGCGCGGCGGCCGACATAGCGCGGGGCGATCTGGCCCATCTGCTTGCGATGGAGGAACTGATGGTTCATGTCCATCAGGTTCTCGTGCATGAAGCTGTAGTGGCAGCCCACCACCCGGCCGAAGCGCCGGACTTTGAAGGCCGGGTCGGCGACATGGCCGAGATCGGGCAGCGCGCCCGCCTCGCCGTCGCCGGGCCAGACGAAAATCAGCCCATCCTTCTCCCGGCAGGGATAAGCGCGCACGCCGTTCGGCAGCTTTCCCTTGCCCAGATAGGGCACGTCGGTGCAGCGCCCAGTCGCGTCATACGTCCAGCCGTGATAACAGCAGCGCAGGGCATCGCCGTCGACCACCCCTTGCGAGAGCGGCACCTGGCGATGCGCGCAGCGGTCCTCCAGCGCATAGACCGGGCCTGCGTGCGGCCGCACCAGCACGATCGGCTCGCCGGCGAATTGCGCGGCATAGGGGCGGCCGCGCTTCACCTCGCGCGACCATGCAAGCGGATACCAGTGATCCGGATGCGCGCCAATGCGCCGCAAATCATGCTGCGGCCGTTCCTGCAGCGCGAACTCGGGCACGTCGGGCATGGCATTTCCCTCTGACGGGCCTGTCCTGAGCACGTCGTACATAAAAACGCCCAACGCCTTGATGGCGCCGGGCGTTGCAGTGCGACGGATCAGCGGCGCCCCGGTTCTACCAAGCGCGGGGCACCGTGGGCGTCATTCGGCGGGCGTCAGTCGGCGGCGTCGACAGGCTCTGGCTTGGCGTGAAGCTGCGCCATCCGCTCCTGCACGTGGCGGTTGAACACGTAATCCGCCGGCCGCTGGTTCGCGAGCGATATGTCCGGCGCCATCGCGCCCTCGGTGCGCGGGCCGCGCAGGGCGATGCGCATATGCTTCAGCGGGTTACGCACGGCGTCCATCACCGCCGTCGCCTCGTAGCCCGAATGGACCATGCAGTCCGCGCACTTTTCATAGTTGCCGGTGCCGTACTGGTCCCAGTCGGTCGTCTCCATCAGCTCGGTGAAGGTCTTGGCGTAGCCTTCGCCGAGCAGATAGCAGGGGCGCTGCCAGCCGAACACGTTGCGCGTGGGCTTGCCCCAGGGCGTGCAGAGGTAGCGCTGGTTGCCGGCGAGGAAGTCGAGGAACAGCGCGGACTGGTTGAACTTCCAGCCCCGCCCCTGGCCGCGGCGGAAGATCTCGCGGAACAGTTCCTTGGACTTGCGGCGGTTGAGGAAGTGCTGCTGATCCGGCGCCCGCTCGTACGCATAGCCGGGCGAGATCATCACGCCGTCGAGGCCGAGCTTTACCGTCTCGTCCATGAAGGCGGCGACGCGCGCCGGCTCCGCGGTGTCGAACAGCGTGGTGTTGACGCACACGCGGAAGCCGCGCGCCTTGGCCGCCTTGATGGCCGCGACCGCCCGGTCATAGACGCCGCCCTGGCTGACCGAATGGTCGTGCATGTCGCGGTCGCCGTCGAGATGGACGTCCCAGGCGAAGTTCTTGTGCGGCTTGTACTGGTCGAGCTTCTTCTCCAGCAGCAGGGCGTTGGTGCACAGGTAGATAAACTTTCCGCGCGCCAGCAGCCCCTCGACGATCTGCGGCATTTCCTTGTGCAGCAGCGGCTCGCCGCCGGCGATCGCGACGACCGGGGCGCCGCATTCGTCGGCCGCGGCGAGACAGTCCTCGACCGACAGGCGCTGGTTCAGGATCGGGTCCGGGTAGTCGATCTTGCCGCACCCCGCGCAGGCGAGGTTGCAGCGGAACAGCGGCTCAAGCATCAGCACCAGCGGGTAGCGCTTGCGTCCCGCAAGGTGCTGGCGGACGACATAGGCACCGACGCGGATCGCCTGGTTCAGGGGGACGGGCATGGTCGTACTTCCTTCACGCGTCTGCCAGTTCGGCCGGGAAGCGGAAGCGCACGTCCTCCGCGACCCCGGCCAAAGTGGAAATGTCGATCTCGCCGAACCGGCGCAACCCCTCCAGCACGCCTTGCACCAGCGTCTCGGGGGCCGAGGCGCCCGCGGTGACGCCGACCGAGGTCTTGCCGGCGAACCAGGCGGGGTCAAGCGCGCTCGCGTCGTCGATCAGATAGGACGGCTTGCCCAGTTCCTCGCCGATCTCACGCAGCCGGTTCGAATTGGAGCTGTTCCGGGACCCGACCACCAGGATCATGTCCACCTGCGCCGCGAGGTCGCGCACCGCGCTCTGCCGGTTCTGGGTCGCATAGCAGATATCCCGCACGTCCGGCCCGACGATGGCCGGGAAGCGCGCCTGCAGGGCCGCAATGATGCCGCGGGTGTCGTCCACCGACAGGGTGGTCTGGGTGATGTAGGCGAGCTTGGCCGGGTCGCCCACGGTCAGGCGGCCGACGTCGTCGACCGTCTGCACGAGGTGGACGGTCCCGTCGATCTGCCCGATCGTGCCCTCGACCTCGGCATGGCCGGCATGGCCGACCAGCACGATTTCGCGCCCCTGGGCGGCATAGCGGCGGCCCTCGTTGTGGACCTTGGCGACCAGGGGGCAGGTGGCGTCGATCACCGGCAGCGACCGTTCGGCGGCCAGTTCCTCGACCCGGCGGGCGACGCCGTGGGCGCTGAAGACCGTCATGGCGCCGGGGGGCACTTCGTCGAGCTCGTCGACGAACACCGCCCCGCGGGTCCGCAGGCTTTCGACGACGTGGCGGTTATGGACGATCTCGTGACGGACGTAGATCGGCGGGCCATATTTCTTGAGCGCCCGCTCCACGATCTCGATCGCCCGCTCGACACCGGCGCAGAAGCCGCGGGGCTGGGCCAGGACGACGCGCAACATGCTTCTTCCACTCCAGGCTGCCGGCGCGCGTCCCCGTCGACGACCGGGCGCCGCCGGGGCGCGATCGGGAGTCTTTGGCCAGGCCGCGCCACCGTGATGGACCGTTCCGGGCGTATGCGATGGAGTCGCGCACCCTCTCTCACCGTCCTATGGCATGGAATCGCCCGAGGGCGTAAACGGCCCTGCCATGTTCCTGTATGACGTGCCGTGTGGGCATGTCGGCGTTGTTGCATTTGTGCCACATATGGCTGGCCAGTGCGTCCCTCGGGACCGCTCGCGCCGTCCGAATGGGTGGGGACGTCCTAGACCACGCCCACCGCCTGTAGACTAACGTGATGACTGCCCGCTTCCGCCTGTCCGGGCGCCCGAAGAAAGACGAGTCGATGCCTGACGTGACGCCCGCTTCCGATACCGCCGCGCCTGACGGCGACGCCGCGCCGCCCGGTGCCGAGCGGCTGCTGCACGCCGCCCTGGCGGAGGCCGCCGGCACGGTGGAGGAGGCGCTGGACAACCTGCTGCCCGCCCCCGAGGGGCCCGAGGCGCCGCTGCTGGAGGCGATGCGCTATGCCACGCTCGGCGGCGGCAAGCGGCTGCGGGCGTTTCTGGTCATGCGCTCGGCGGCCCTGTTCGGCGTGGCGGAGACCTGTGCCGCCCGGGTGGGCGCGGCGGTCGAGATGCTGCACGCCTATTCCCTCGTGCACGACGACCTGCCGGCGATGGACGACGACGACCTCCGCCGCGGCAAACCGAGCACGCACAAGGCCTATGACGAGGCGACGGCGATCCTGGTGGGCGACGCCCTGCAGACCCGGGCCTTCGAGGTGCTGGCCGAACCCGACACCCATTCCGACCCGCAGGCGCGGTGCGAGCTGGTCGCCGCCCTCGCCGCCGCCGCCGGCCCGCGGGGCATGGTGGGCGGGCAGATGATCGACATGCTCGCACCAGCCCGGATGACCGGCGGCGAGCCGCTCTCGGCCGCCGA
>NZ_BANB01000106.1 GCF_000964365.1 Acidisphaera rubrifaciens HS-AP3
GCCGGCTTCACCACCAACAACATCGTCGGCTGGCTCGCCGCGCTCACCCACGGCAACGCCGCCAGCCTCACCCTGTTCGCCGCGGTGATGGCCGCGAGCGGGCTGCTGATCCTGGCCATCCCGGCCCGGCTCGTGAACCGCTAGACCGCGGAGACCCCGTCATGGACCTGTTGACCATCGGGCAGATGCTGGCGGTGCACGCCAGGCTGGTGCCCGACAAGATCGGCGCCCGCGACCTCGAACGCGCGATGACGTTCCGCGAATGGAACGCCCGTTCGTGCCGCCTCGCCAACGCCCTGCTCGGCCTCGGCCTCGCGAAGGGCGACCGGGTCGCGATCCTCGCCTACAACCGCGTCGAATGGGCGGAACTCTATGCCGCGACGGCGAAGGCCGGGCTGGTCGCGGTGCCGATCAACTTCCGCCTCGTCGCGCGCGAGATCCTCGCCATCCTCGACCACGCCGAGGTCGCGGCGCTGGTGGTGGAGGACGCGCTCGCCGGCCTCGTCGAGGAAATCCGCGCCGACCTGCCGATGCCGGCCGGACGCATCGTGCATATCGGCGCCGCCCCCGCCGGCAATCATGCCTACGAGGACCTGATCGCCCGCGCCGCGGACGATGAGCCGGCGCAGGCGATCTCGCCCGCCGATCCTTGGACGCTGATGTACACTTCCGGCACCACCGGCCGGCCGAAGGGCGTGATCCGCAGCCACCGCGCCGCCGCCCTGCTGTCGCTGATGACGGAGGTGGAGTTCAGCCTGCGGCGCGAGGACGCATCCCTGCTCGTCATGCCGATGTGCCACGCCAACTCGCTCAATTTCTTCGGCGCCTTCGCCTATTGCGGCGCGGAGACGGCGATCTACTCGCGGCGCAGCTTCGATGCCGAGCATTGCGTGCGGACGCTGGCGACCGGCGGCTCGACCTTCACCTCGCTGGTGCCGACGCATTACGTGATGATGCTTGCCCTGCCGACCGTTGCCTGGGCCGGCCACGATCTCGGCCGCGTGGCGAAGCTGCTGATCTCCTCCGCCCCCGCGCGTCAGGAGACCAAGCGCGCGGTGATGGAGATGTTCCGCAATTCCGGCCTGTTCGAGCTGTACGGATCGAGCGAGGCGGGCTGGGTCACCATGCTGCATCCGCACGAGCAGTTCACCAAGCTCGGGTCGGTCGGGCGCGAATGCGTGGGCTCCGCGCCGATCCGCATCCTCGACGGCGACGGACGCGACGTGCCGGACGGCGAGGCGGGCGAGTTGTTCTCGTGCAACCCGTGGACCTTCGACGGCTACTGGAAGATGCCAGAGAAGACGGCCGAGGCGTTCCGCGGCGACTATTGCAGCGTGGGCGACATGGCGCGGCGCGACGCCGACGGCTACATCCATCTCGTCGACCGCAAGAGCAACCTCATCATCTCCGGCGGCGAGAACATCTATCCGTCGGAGGTGGAGGCCGTGCTCGGCGCCCATCCCGCCGTGCGCGACGTGGCCGTGATCGGCCTGCCCGACGAGAAATGGGGCGAGCGCGTGCACGCCGTCATCATCCCCCATGACGGCGCGTCGGTGGCCGAGGCGGACCTGCTCGCCTTCTGCCGCGACCGGCTCGCCGGCTACAAGCGGCCGCGCAGCGTCTCCTTCATGACGGAGGAGGCGATGCCGCGCACCGCCACCGGCAAGATCCTGCACCGCGTGCTCAAGACCACTCTCGCCGCCGGCGGCGACACGCACAGCAACGGAGCGCCCACGTGAAAAACGATCCCGACAGCGTCGCCTCCCTCGTCGCGCGCCTGCTGCGCCGGCGCGGCGTGGAGCGCGTGTTCGCCCTGTGCGGCGGGCACATCATGCCGATCTGGATGGCGCTCGACGCCGAGGGCATCGCCATCGTGGATGTCCGCGACGAACGCGCCGCCGTGCACATGGCACAGGCGCATGCCGAACTCACCGGCACGCTCGGCGTCGCGCTCGTCACCGCCGGGCCGGGCGTGACCAACGCGGTGACCGGCATCGCCAACGCGCATGTCTCGCGCGCGCCCGTGCTGATCATCTCCGGCACCAGCCCGACCGCGCAGGAAAACCGCGGCGGGTTGCAGGACATCGACCACACGCAGATCGTCCGCCCGATCACCCGCTACGCCCGCACCGTGCGCGAGCCCGCGCTCGCGCTTGCCGAACTCGACGAGGCGATCGCCCGCGCGCACGGCGAGGCGGGCGAGCCGGGCCCGGTCTATATCGACTTCCCCGTCAACGTAGTGCGTGGCATCGTGCCGAAGCCGGTGCAGATGGACGAGCATCTGCGCGCCCGCCCGCGCACCCTCATGCTCCCTGATCCGGCCCGCATCGCCGAGGCGGCGGACCTGCTCTGGGGCGCGCGGCGCGTGCTGGTGGTCTCCGGGCGCGGCGCGCGCGGCGCGGGGCCGGAACTCGTGTCCCTGCTCGACCGGCTCGGCGCCGTCTATCTCGACACCGGCGAGAGCCGCGGCCTCGTGCCCGACAGCCACCCCTCGGTCGTCGCGGCGATGCGCGGGGCGGTGATGGGTGACGCGGACGTGGTGCTCACGGTCGGCCGCCGCCTCGATTTCCAGCTCGCCTACGGCTCGCCCGCCGTGTTCGGCGACGCGCGCTTCGTGCGCATCGGCGACGTGCCGGGCGAGCTGCGCGACAACCGGCGCGGGGAGGTCTCGGTCCTCGCCTCGCCCGTGGCGGCACTCCGCGCCCTGCTGGACGCCGCCGGCAACCGCGTCCCGGCACTCGACCGCGCCTGGGCGGCGAAGCTCCGCCAGGGGCACGAGGAGCGCGCGGCCAAGCTGCGCCGGACCATGGCGACCGCCCCCGCCGGCGGTGACGGGCGGCTGCACCCCAACCGCGTGCTCGCGGCACTGCAAACGGCGCTGGACCCGGACGGCATCGCCGTCGTGGACGGCGGCGACTTCCTGAGTTTCGCGCGCGTCGGCCTCTCCGCCCCCGCCATGCTCGACCCCGGCCCGTTCGGCTGCATCGGCATCGGCGTGCCCTATGGCATCGCGGCGAGCCTCGCCTTCCCGGACCGGCCGGTGGTGGTGGCGACCGGCGACGGCGCCTTCGGCTTCAACGCGATCGAACTCGACACGGCGGTGCGCCACCGCGCCCCGGCGCTGTTCGTCGTCGCCAACAACGGCGCCTGGCAGATCGAGGTCTATGACCAGACCGTGACCTGGGGAAAGGTCGTCGGCACGCAGTTGCAGCACGCCGACCACGCGGCCATGGCCCGCGCCTTCGGCATGCATGCCGAGCGGGTGGAGGACGAGGCGCAGCTCGGCCCCGCCATCGCCCGCGCGATCGAGGAGACGCGGGTGCATCGCCGCCCGGCGCTGCTCGACGTGGTCGTGACGTCGGACGCCGTGTCGTCGGACGCCAAGACCGGCCTCGCCTGGGTGCCCGATCTGCAACCCCTCGCCGCCTGGGACGAGGCGGAGCGGCGCTGGCGGGCGGGCTGAGGCGCGGCGCACCGACGGGCGGGCGGGTTGGCAGACCGGCCCGCCGGATGCTGAATGGGCGGCCTACGCGGGCGGCGACGGCCCTCCGGCCGCCTGACCGGACAAGGGAGCGGGACAGAATGAGCATTGGCATGGACACCGACCGCATCTTCATCGGCGGCGAATGGCGCCGCACGGCGCAGACCCTGCCGGTCATCAACCCCTCCGACGGGCAGGAAATCGGCCGCATCGGCCGCGGCACCGCCGCCGACATCGACGCGGCGGTGCAGGCCGGCCATGCGGCCCGCGCGGGCGACTGGGGCCGTCTCGACGCCACCGCCCGCGGCCGCCTGCTCTGCCGCATGGCCGAGCTGGTCCGTCGCGACGCGGAGGCGCTGGCCCGGGCGGAGAGCAACGACGTCGGCAAGCCGCTGAGCCAGGCACGCGCCGACGTCACCGCCTGCGCCCGCTATTTCGAATACTACGGCACCGCCGCCGACAAGCTGCACGGCGAGATCATCCCCTTCCAGCAGGGCTTCACCGTCATGACGGTGTGGGAGCCGCATGGGGTCACCGGCCATATCGTGCCGTGGAACTACCCGCTGCAGATGACCGGCCGCTCCGTCGCCCCGGCGCTGGCGATGGGCAACGCCATCGTGCTGAAACCGGCCGAGGACACCTCGCTCACCGCGCTGATGCTGGCCAAGCTGACCGAGGAGGCGGGCTTCCCCGCCGGCAGCTTCAACGTCGTCACCGGCCTCGGCGAGGAAGCGGGCGCGGCGCTGTCCGCCCATCCCGGCATCGGCCATATCAGCTTCACCGGCTCGCCGGAGGTCGGCACCTTGGTGCAGGCGGCGGCGGCGAAGAACACCATCCCCGTCACCCTCGAACTCGGCGGCAAGTCGCCGCAGGTCGTGTTCGCCGACGCTAACCTGGACGAGGCGGCGACCACGGTGGTCAAGGCGATCACCCAGAACGCCGGCCAGACCTGCAGCGCCGGCTCGCGCGTGCTGGTCGAGGACAGCATCTACGACAGCTTCACCGCCGACCTCGCGAAGCGCTTCACCGCGCTGCGGGTCGGTGCCGCCGATCAGGACCTCGATGTCGGCCCGGTGGTCAACGCGCAGCAGAAATCCCGCATCGAGGACTACCTCGCCGTCGCCGAGCGCGACCGGCTGCGCGTGCTGGCGCAGGGCAGCATCGGCACCAACGTCCCGCCGGCCGGCTTCTACGTGAAGCCCACGCTGATCGGCGACGTCGATCCGCATCACCGCCTCGCGCAGGAGGAAATCTTCGGCCCCGTGCTGGTCGCCATCCGCATGCGCGACGAGGCCGACGCGCTGCGCATCGCCAACGCGACGCCGTACGGCCTGGTCGCCGGCGTGTGGACCAGCGATCTCGGCCGCGCCATGCGCCTCGCCCACGGCATCCAGTCGGGGCAGGTCTATGTCAACAACTACGGCGCCGGCGGCGGCATCGAGCTGCCGTTCGGCGGCATGAAGCGCTCCGGCCACGGGCGCGAGAAGGGCTTTGCGGCGCTCTACGGCTACGGCGCGCTCAAGACCATCGCCATCAAGCACGGGGTATGAGCGCCATGGCCGACAAGCGCCGTCCGCTGGAGGGGCTGCTCGTCCTGTCGATGGAACAGGCCGTGGCCGCCCCGTATTGCAGCTCCCGCCTCGCCGACGCGGGCGCGCGGGTGATCAAGGTCGAACGCGCCGAGGGCGATTTCGCGCGCGGCTACGACACCGCGGCGCTGGGGCAGTCCACCTATTTCGTCTGGCTCAACCGCGGCAAGGAAAGCCTGATCGCCGACATCAAGAAGCCCGAGGACGCGGCGCTGCTGCACCGCATCCTCGCGCGGGCGGACGTCTTCATCCAGAACCTCGCCCCGGGCGCCGCCGCCCGCGCGGGCTTCGGGTCCGACGCGCTGCGCGCCCGCCACCCGCGCCTGACCACCGTGGACATCAGCGGCTACGGCGCGAACAACAGCTACACCAACATGAAGGCGTACGACCTGCTGGTGCAGGCGGAAAGCGGGCTCGCCAGCATCACCGGCCATCCCGCCGGCCCGGGGCGGGTCGGCGTTTCGGCCTGCGACGTCGCATGCGGCATGAACGCGCACGCGGCGGTGCTGGAGGCGCTGATCGCCCGCGGCGTCACCGGCGAGGGCAGCCGCATCGAGGTCTCGCTGTTCGACGGCATGGCGGACTGGATGAACGTGCCGCTGCTGTGGTTCGAGGGCACCGGCAAGGCGCCGCCGCGCGTCGGCCTCGCGCATCCCTCGCTCTCGCCCTATGGCGCCTTCGCCCTCGCGGACGGGACCGACGTGCTGATCGCCATCCAGAACGAGCGCGAATGGGCGACCTTCTGCCGTGTCGTGCTGAACCAGCCCGACCTGCCGCAACGGCCGGGCTTCGAGACCAACACGATCCGTGTCGCCAACCGCGCGGAGGTGGACGGCCTCGTCGCCCGCTTCTTCGCGACGCTGAGCCGGGAGGAGGCGGCGCGCCTGCTGGACGCCGGCAACATCGCCTATGGCTTCGTCAAGTCGGTCGCCGACCTGCCGCACCACCCGGCCCTGCGCCGCGTGCCGGTGGAAACACCGGGCGGCACCGCGTCGATCATCGCGCCGGCACCGCTGGTCGACAGCGCGCCGCGCCCGCTCGGCCCGGTCCCCGCGCTCGGCGCCCATGACGCGGCCATCCGCGCCGAATTCGCGGAGGCGCGCCATGCGGCTTGACGGCAAGGTCGCGATCGTCACCGGCGCGGGCGGCGGCTTCGGCGAGGAGATCGCGCGACGCTACGCGGCGGAGGGGGCGCGCGTCGCCGTCGTCGACCTGCGCGGCGACGCGGCCGAACGGGTCGCCGCCTCGATCGGCAAACAGGCGATCGCGATCGCGGCCGATGTCAGCCGCGAGGCGGACGTGGCGCGCAGCCTCGCCGCCACCGCCGAGGCCTTCGGCCCGCCGCACATCCTCGTCAACAACGCCGGCACAACGCACCGCAACCAGCCGCTGCTCGACGTAACGGAGGTGGAGTTCGACCGCGTCTTCGCCGTCAACGTCAAGTCGATCTTCCACTATGTCCGCGCCGTGGTGCCGCCGATGCGGGCGGCGGGCGGCGGCGTGATCATCAATATCGGCTCCACCGCCGGCATCCGTCCCCGCCCCGGCCTGACCTGGTACAACGCGTCCAAGGGCGCGGTGAACCTGATGTCGAAATCGCTCGCGGTGGAACTCGCGCCGTCGAACATCCGCGTCAACGCCATCTGCCCGGTGATCGGCGCGACCGGCCTGCTGGAATCCTTCATGGGCCAGCCCGACACGCCGGAGAATCGCGCGCGCTTCATCGCCACGATCCCGCTCGGCCGCCTGTCGGAAGCCGCCGACATCGCCGCCGCCGCGGTGTTTCTCGCCTCCGACGAGGCGGCCTTCATCACCGGGATCGAAATGCCGGTGGACGGCGGCCGCACCGTCTGACCGCCGCGCGTTCAGGCGGCGTCGTGGAAGATCACGCCCAGCGTGTGCCGCACGCCGCCGCGCAGCGCGCTCACGCCGTGGCGCATGGCGACGCGATAGACGCCGCGTGTCCCGCGCACCGGCCGCTCGCGCACCGCGAACACCACGCCGTCGCCCTGCGACAGCGGCACGACGCAGGCGCGTGACTGCATCCGCGGCCGCTGCTCGGTCAGCACGAACTCCCCGCCGGTGAAGTCCCGCCCCGGTTCGGACAGCAGCACCGCCACCTGCAGCGGAAACACCAGCGCGCCGTACACGTCCTGATGCAGGCAGTTGTAGTCGCCCGGGCCATAGCGCAGCAGCAGCGGCGTCGGCCGCGTCTGCCCGGCCGCATGGCAGGTGGCGAGCCAGTCCGCGTGACGCGCCGGGTAGCGCCCCGCCTGCCCCAGCGCCGCCGCCCATCCATTGGCGATCACGGCAAGCTGCGGATACAGCGCCCCGCGCAGCCCCGCGACCGGCTCCGGCAGCGGATAGGCGAAATACCGGTACTCGCCGCGCCCGAACCCGTGCCGCGCCATCACCACCGTGCTGCGGAACGCCGCGTCCTGTCCGTACATCCCGGCGACCGCCCCGCACGCCGCCGCGTCGAGCAGCCCCGGCAGCACCGCCCACCCCTCCGCATCCAGCCGCGCCGCCACGTCCGTCCAGTCGAGGGCGCCCACCCGTGCCGCGAGCCCGCCATCACCGCAGCCGCCATCCCCCGTTATGTCCCGCGCGCGCGTCCCGGCCATGGCGCATCCTCTTCCGCCCGCGACGCTGCGTCGTCCCGCATCTTGCGGTCGAAACCCGCCCGCGCCGCGTCTAAGATGCGCGCGGAGGGCCCGCGATGACAGGCAGCACCACGATCAAGACCGGCGCCGACCATCTCGCCGCCCTGCGCGACGGGCGGGACGTGCGCATCGACGGGCGCCGGGTCGCCGACGTGACCACCGATCCCGCCTTCCGTGGCGCCGTCGCCTCCGCAGCCGCGCTGTACGACGCGCAGGCGGCACCCGGCGCCGTCGAACGCCTGACCTACGAACTGCCCGGCGGCCAGGGGCGCCGCGTCAACCGCGCGTGGCAGGCGCCGCGCTCCTATGCGGACCTGCTGGCACGGCGGCAGGCGCTGGAGGCATGGGCGGAGGGCCATGCCGGTTTCATCGGCCGCTCGCCCGACCACGTCGCCTCCTGCCTGACCGGCATGGAGATGGGCATCGAGGTGTTCGAGGGATACGACCGCCGCCGCGCCGCCGCGCTGCGCGACTGCGTGGCCGATGCCCGTGCCCGCGACGCCTACCTTACCTACGTGATCATCAACCCGCAGGCCGACCGGTCAAAGGCCGCGCACGCGCAGGCCAATCCCGGCCTCGTGCTCGCGATCGTGGACGAGGACGCGGGCGGCATCACCGTGCACGGTGCCAAGATGCTGGCGACGGCCAGCGTGATGGCCAACGACATCTTCGTCTCCTGCATCCAGCCCCTCGCCCCCGGCGACGAGGCGCACGCCGTCGCCTTCGTCATCCCGATCGCCACACCCGGCCTGCGCCTGCTGTCGCGCCGCAGCTACGAGGCGCATGGCGGCGCGCCCTTCGACGCCCCGCTCGCCAGCCGCTTCGACGAGAACGACGCGGTCGCCTATTTCGACGACGTGCGCGTGCCGTGGGACCGCGTCTTCGCCGCCCGCGACCTCAAGATCATGCAGGCGATGTGGCACGCGACGCCCGCGCACGTGCTGCAGAACTACCAGTGCCAGATCCGCCTGCTGGTGAAGATGCGCTTCCTCGCCGCGGTCGGCCGGCGCATCACGGAGATCAACGGCACGTCCAACATGCCGCAGGTGCGCGAGGCGCTCGGCCAGCTCGCCGCCGAGGTCGGCATGGTCGAGGGGCTGCTCTGCGGCATGGAGGCCAAGGGTACGCAATGGGGCGACTACTACGTCCCCGACCGCGCCATGCTCTACAGCGCGCAGGTGCTGACGCAGCAGCTCTATCCCCGCTTCATCGACAGCCTGCGCGAACTCGCCGGCGGCGGCCTGATCATGCTCCCCTCGTCGGAGGCCGACCTGCGCGACCCCGCGATCGCCGCCGACATCGCGCGCACGCAGTCGTCGCCCTCCGCCGCGCCGTTCGAGCGGGTGCAGTTCTTCAAGCTCGCCTGGGACGCGATCGGCAGCGAGTTCGCCAGCCGCCACGTGCAGTACGAGAAGTTCTATGCCGGCGCGCAGTTCGTTACCCGCGGCCACGCGCTGCGCACCTTCGACTGGGACGCCGGCACCCGCCTGATGAACGCGCTGCTGCCGCCGATCCCCGGCCAGACCAGCGCGGAGGCCGCCGATTAGCGGGGCCGGTTAGAGCGGTAGCCCTTCTGAGTGAATCGGCAGGG